>CALRDL010000031.1 GCA_943354905.1 Candidatus Nomurabacteria bacterium | reverse complement strand
TATAACACGAAATATCTGAAAATGCTAGCTGATTATTTTGAATCTCTTGAAATTATCTTTATCAATGCAAGTTCTAATGGCAATTCGGGGATAAACGCATTATTTATATTTTGATAGGCTTCAAGGAGAATATCCAGAGCCCCTGAACGAAGCATTCCCTCTTTGTCTTCTTTGATTAAAGTTCTCAAAAAATCTAAGTCTTCTTTACTTAAATCCCCCGCCATCTCATCTTCTAGTTTCGGCGCATAACGAAGAATAATAGCCATCCGGAATTTAATGATTATAAGTTTCAAATAAAGTCGCATATCTAGACTAAGCTCGGATTCTTTCTTGGTAATCTTTGCTTTGTCGGTAAATTATAACTGCTGCAACAATAGTTAATATGGTAAAAAGAATTGCTAAAACTCCTATCATTATCCCATAAGGGTTTGTCCATAGGCCCAGTTGTTGATTTGTTTTTTCTAAAATCTGTATGTATTGTTCTTCCATTTTTATCTTAAATAAATTACTTTGCTGTCTCAAAAATCTTTTTAACTAGAGAGGTGCGGGCATAAAAAGCTCTACTTGTAGAACCGTGTCCTGCCCCTTTTGTTCTAGCTTGTATCCATTTGCCGTCTTTGCCAGTAAGTGATTTAAACCCCTTTGTTTTAAGTTTATTGCGAATAAAATCGTAGTCAGCTTTTATTTCTTTTATCAATTCATCTGTTTCAAGAAAGTCTAGACTTACGACTTTTATAAGTTCTGCTTTTTCTGCATTTTGACCATGCCACATTACGGCACAGAAAATTATTGATTTTAATTTTGCCCAACAATGACTTTCAAAGAAAGAATGTTGTTTTAGTTCTTCGGGATTTATCATGGTTATAGCCATTGTTTCTTTTGGCGTAAGTATTTCTTTTTTGTTGTGGAAACTAACTGATTTTAATTCCCAAGATAAACCATTCGGTGCTTTTGAAATATTATTTTCTAAACCAGCAAGTCTTTCTAAGATTAAACCCTTCCAACCCTTATTTTGTTTACCCGTTTCGTAGGTAGTAATCTTGTATTTCAAAGCCAAAGAACGCAAGTCTTTGCCGATATATTTTTTTAAATTATTGATAGCAACTTGTCGTGTGATTATTTTCATTTTATTTTTTTAAGTCAGCAAAACGTTTCTTCGATAATTCTAAATAATCTTTTTCCATATCAATACCGATAAACTTTCTGCCGTGCATAGCTGATGCTATTCCTGTGGTAGAACTTCCCGTAAAAGGATCAAGAATGACATCGTCCTTATTGGTGCTAGAAAGTATAATGCGTTTTAGTAGGTCTAAAGGTTTTTGAGTTGGATGTTTCCCATATTTTTTTTCTTCTGGTTTAGGTGTACCCATTGACCAAACAGAACGCATTTGCAAATTTGGCTTTTTTAGTTTATCTTCTGGCCAATTTCCATTTTTCATTTCTTGGTAATTAAAAGTATGTTTTCCTTTTTTATCTTTTCTTGCCCAAATAATTGTTTCATGGCTAGCAGTAAAAAAACGACAGCTCAAATTTGGCGAAGCGTTGGGCTTGAACCAAGAAATATCATTGAGAATATGATAACCCAAAGATTGCAAAGCATGACCACATTGATAAATGGAATGATATGTTCCACTTACCCAAAGAGTACCATTTGGCTTTAGAATTCTTTTGCAAGCTTCAAGCCAGCGAAAATGAAATTCGTAATCGTCTAAAAATCCCTTACTCACATCCCATAAACCTTTATCTACACTTACCATGCGACCAGCATGAACACTAAAACCACCATTTGAAAGATTATAAGGAGGGTCTGCAAAAATCATATCAACAGAATTATCTGGTAGTTGGCTCAAAATATTCAAACAATCTCCGTGATATAGCACAAAATTTCCATCCATAAAGTAAGGCTTGTTTTTTACTATTGAAAGTATCTTGCGTTCAGCTACTACCATTTTGCTAGTATAGCATTTTTATAGAAAGTTATAAATTTTTTTATCAGTTCCATTTTCTTATTACGAGACCATCTCTTAATTTCGGCACATTCGACCCACTGATCTCAGTACCTAGCTGAATATTATATATTTATTCTTTCTTGTTTATAAGTTGTATTTTCTTATTTCTATTCCAGCTTTTTATCTCGGCCTCTCTCTGTCTGGCTTCTCGTAATGTTTCAAAATTTTCAGAATATTTTAGTATTACAGGTCGGCGGATTTTGGTATAATGTGCACCCCATTTTGAATTATTATGTTGCTCCAATCTTCTTTCTAAATTATTTGTACAACCGATATATAAAGTTTTATCTGAGCATTCAAGAATATAGATGAAATGAATCATATAAAATTACTATCTCTCGCATTCGCTCGGGACGCTCAATTTTTATAATCACTCTGTTCTTTAAAAATTGGCGGCTGGCGTCTTTGAGCTGGAACCATAGTCGGTCAAGCCCAGTAAGGTTATGGTTAATACTTTTATCTTATCATTTCGACGGTACTTGAGCAGGAGGTGTTGACCATACAATTTTATTTATTTCATCCACAACTAATAACAACAATTTAATCTCATTTTTTATTCTATCTATTTCGTTTGGGTCTTGATTACGTAGTTTATCTTTTTCAAAATCATATCTAATATCAATAAGGTCTTCAATAATAATATTACCTCGGTCTTCTGACATTTTAATAATATAAGAAATAAAACTATTATTAACTTCTTTTTTAATATCGCTTATTCCATATTTTTGAAGAGATTCAACAGCTATTGATTTAGACAAACTGTCCAAATCATGACTTTTGATACTATTTAGTATTTCTTTTTCGACATTACTTATATTTTCAAGTATTAATATAGCTTTTAATATGAGTTCAAAATTAAAAGATAATAAAATATACCACGACCTTGAAAAAGCCCTGTCAGTACCACCATTTTTATTTCGAAGAATATCATCAACAAAATATAGACCAGAAGAACCTCTTCCCACTGCTTTTTTAGCTAATTCTATTTTTATTTTACCTGGCATAAATATTATCTTTGAGCTAGCTCATTTTGGCTGGGATATATGGATTCGAACCACAATTAAAGGCTTCAAAGGCCTCTGTCCTACCATTAGACGATATCCCAATATTAAAAAACACTTAATTTATAACACGAAATATCTGAAAATGCTAGCTGATTATTTTGAATCTCTTGAAATTATC
>CALRDL010000030.1 GCA_943354905.1 Candidatus Nomurabacteria bacterium | reverse complement strand
CCGCTTTCAGCACTGCAATTACATTCAGGGAATGTTCCGGATAAATCGGACTATATTTTTTATTTGCGGGTTCGAGCCAAGCTTTTTCTCCTTTTTTACGAAAATATTTCATGGTGTATTCGCCGTCTACTTCTGCTATGACTATCTGCATGTCTCGTGCGGTATTCGCTCGCTCTACGAGAACCATATCACCTCGCTCTATATGCGCATCGATCATAGAATCTCCGTCTACTTCGAGCATATAAGTAAGCTCTTTTTTCCCAATCAACATATCGTCTAGATTTATCGTATCAGTCAATTCTTCTTCTACAGTAGCTGGTAAACCTGCAGTTACAAACCCAAGCATCGGTACACTACTAATATTTTCCGCAAAAGAATCTGTAGGAACGAGTCGCCCTAAATGATCCTTGGCCACGAAACCAACTTCCAACATTTTCTCTACCACTCTAGATACTGCATTCTTGGATTTGAAACAAAAGAGCTTCATCATCTCAGAATACGTGGGCATTCTATTATTATCTTTATAAAAAGATTCTATTTTTGTTTGGTGATCATTACGCATAACTTTGACCCTTTAAAATATCTTTCCGAAAAAATAAATTTATAAACCTCTGTCCGAAAGATTTCCTAGTATGATAACGGACTTTTTGTAAAAGTAATTTATGATCGCGAGCTTCCTTGAAATAAGCTTCACCTTGAAGAATTTTAAAATCGATCTTCTTGTTTATCTTTTGGATCTCCCTCTCTAACATTTTTAAATATTGTGATTGTGACATAATTTTGTCGCCTATCCATCAATAGTGGAGTCAGCGTTGTTATTTTTTAATATTACCCCCTCCTTTCTCCTCCCCCTATATAGGGGGAGGTTGGGTAGGGGTACATTCGACTGCATACAGTATAAGTGAACGCTCGTTCACTGTCAACCATCCAGGTGTGGATAACTATACACCTTCGGCTCTTCCACATACTCAGACCAAAAATCTCTACGAGATTTTTGGTCTGTATTGTATCGCCTCAAGAATATGGTTTGCTTGCACCTCTTCCGAATTTTCAAGATCAGCGATAGTGCGAGCGATCTTGATCACTCGATGGTAAGCCCGCGCGGAAAAACCAAGTCGCTCCGCGCTGTCATCAAGCAGATGTCTAACTTCATCAGTGAGCTTTATTATTGTCGACAAATCTTTTACATTCATCTCGCTATTGGTTTTTATATTTTTCCCTAATTTTTCAAATCTTTCTTTTTGACGAACTCGCGCGCCTATGACTCTGGCTTTTATCTTTTCACTTTTCTCACCCGTACTCTCACCACCGAGTTTTTTATAATCTACATTGGCGACAGAAACCCAGATATCTATACGATCTATGATCGGTCCCGAAAGTTTTCTCTTGTATCTATCAAGGTCAGAAGGTTTACATATACAAGCACGTTTTTTACTACCAGCATTTCCACAAGGACAAGGATTCATAGCTGCGACTAAAATAAAATTCGACGGAAAAACTGCCGTACCTTTTGCTCGCGATATAGAAACGATATTATCTTCGAGTGGCTGACGTAGAGATTCTATAACCCGTTTCTCAAACTCTGGGAACTCATCCATGAATAACACACCTCTATGAGCCAGAGTTACTTCTCCTGGTTTTGGATAAGTGCCACCACCGACGATAGAAACATGTGAAGATGTATGGTGCGGAGCACGAAATGGAGGAAAACAGACTAACTCTCCTTGTGTCGCACCCGCAACAGAATGAATCCCAGTAATTTCCAAAACTTCTTCGTTACTCAGATCTGGAAGTAGTTGCGAAAAAACTCTAGCCAGCATTGTCTTGCCGGTGCCGGGTGGACCATACATAGCTATATTGTGCCCACCGGCAGCGGCTATCTCGAGTCCGCGTTTCGCACCTTCTTGACCACGGACGTCAGAAAAATCGGATCCTTTGATTTCTCGTGCGTAATTTATTTTTGTTTTAGGCTGAACAATTATTTTCTTACCAATTTTTTCTCCTTTCAGAGGTTCATTAATATGTTGTATAACTTCTATCAAACTACTAGCCCCAAAAACTTTTATCCCGTCCACGAGCCCAGCTTCGACTGCATTTTCTTTTGGTAAATATATTTCTTCGTAACCACGACGCTTGGCTTCTTCAGTAAGTGGCAAAGCTCCACGAATACTCCGCAGAGTTCCATCTAGTCCAAGCTCACCAAGAAATATTTTCTTTTCAGAATTAAATTTTATTTCTCCAGAACATTTTAAATATGCGATAGCGATAGCCAAGTCGAAAAACGGACCTTCTTTTTTTAAGTCCGCAGGAGAGAGTGAAACTATTATTTTTTGATTTTGAGCCTTTGGAGATTTATATCCAGAATTTTTTATGGCTCCACTGACTCGGTCTTTGGATTCATCGACGGCTTTATCAGGAAGACCAACTAAAGAAAAAGCATGCAAAGTTTTTTTGGTTATATCTACTTCGATAGTCACAATAGCCCCTTTGAGGAGATTCACTTGTGCAGAATAAACTTTCGCAAAACTCATATTTGTTAATTATACAAAAGTTACAACAAAAAAGACAATTATCCCATGTGCTGCTTGCAAGTCCGAGCTGAAGGATTGGCATTCAAGCGAGCTATCTCTATGTCTTTATTGCAAACTTCGCATTTTCCAAAAGATTCTTTATTTATATTTTTTAGAGCTTTCAGGACGTCCTGCAATCTAGGCTCGAGTGTCCGAATCATAGAACTACGGGCCTCAAAATCCTCAAACCTATCGGCCATATCATTTTGATCAGCTTCGGGGATATTTTGTTCTTGGGGTATAGCTTCCCATTCTTCTGTCTCAGGATCAAACTTACCCATTCCTCTCATTTGCTCCAATAGCTCATCTCTCTCTTTTTCTAATTTTTCTTTTATTGTTTTCTTGTCTAACATAAACACATAATAGCATTTATAATTTTTATAGCAATAAAAAATTATTTTTCACTTATATAAATTCAAACAGCCAGCGAATCCCTGCTAGGTATCGCTGGCTGTCGTGATGTTGAGAGTTGATTGGGATCTCAGCCCATTGCTCCGTAATTAAAGAGAAGGATTTTTTTGTGTAGTGGTAAGGGCGGGTTTCTCCAAGGAGAAGAAACTGACGGAATTCTAGTACTAATTCGGTGAACTCGATTTTACGAAGCAGTTTTCTGGGACATGGATTCTCAAAAACTGAGACTGATTTTTTTGAAATTCAGCGGGGTTTGGGGAAGAATGCGCGCGGATTATTTGTAATTTATACCTTTTAAATTCTGTAAAAATTTGCTACACTAAAAACATTATGGGGGGTAAAGACAATACATATAAAAAACAAAAAATCGATAATAACTCTAAGGTTTCAAAAAAAGTAATCCTAATAACTGGGGGCTGTGGTTTTATTGGTGTAAATTCTACTAAGTATTATCTTAAAAAAGATTACAAAGTTATCGTCCTAGATGATTTATCTAGGATTGGCTCTGAGCAAAATTTAGAATGGTTGAAATCAATTAAAGACAATTTTATATTTGAGAAAGTAGACATAAGAAATTATGCTTCTATGGTTATAGTTTTCAAGAAATATAAACCTAATTTAATATTACATTTAGCTGGTCAAACTACCGTAACTGGTTCTATTGAAAATCCAAGAGAAGATTTTGAAATTAATGCTCTTGGAACTTTTAATGTGTTGGAAGCAATGAGAAATGCGACGCCAAAAGCTTCCTTGGTTTATTCAAGTACAAATAAAGTGATGGGTGAATTGGCTGATATACCTATCCGAGAAGAAAAGAGTAGATATGTTTTTAAAAACATAAAAGGTATTTCTGAAAAGCAGCCATTAGATTTTTGTAGCCCGTATGGATGTTCAAAGGGATGTGGTGATCAATATGTTTTAGATTATGCAAGGATTTACAAATTAAACACTATAGTTTTTAGACAATCATGCATTTATGGTGCTCGACAATTTGGCATCGAGGGACAAGGATGGCTAGCTTGGATTGTGAGTTCTTTGATTTTTAATAAT
>CALRDL010000029.1 GCA_943354905.1 Candidatus Nomurabacteria bacterium | reverse complement strand
TATAACACGAAATATCTGAAAATGCTAGCTGATTATTTTGAATCTCTTGAAATTATCTTTATCAATGCAAGTTCTAATGGCAATTCGGGGATAAACGCATTATTTATATTTTGATAGGCTTCAAGGAGAATATCCAGAGCCCCTGAACGGAGCATCCCTTCTTTATCTTCTTTGATTAAAGTTCTCAAAAAATCTAAGTCTTCTTTACTTAAATCCCCCACCATTTCATCTTCTAGTTTCGGAGCATAACGCAGAATAATAGCCATACGGAATTTAATGATAATGAGTTTTAAATAAAGTCGCATATCTAGACTAAGCTCGGAGGCTTTTTGAATAGCTTTAATTCCTTGCTCGAGATCCTTATGGGCGATAGCCGAGATCACGTCGTTGATAAGAATAGTTTTTGGAGTTCCAGTTAATTTCTCTATATCTTCTCTCGTGATTTTTTTATTCTTAGCATCTTTACTGAAAAAATTTATAATTCGCTGGAGCTCTCCTTGAGTATCTCGAAAAGAACCGTCACCCAAAATAGCTAGAAGTTCTGCCCCGCCAGCATCTATCTCAAAACCTTCTTTTTTAGCCACACTTAAAATCATTTTTCTCAAAATTACGTCCGAAGCTTTCTTGAAAGTAAAAACTTGACATCGGGATATAATAGTGTCTGGTATTTTATGAAGTTCGGTCGTAGCCAAAATAAAGATGACATGTTCTGGTGGTTCTTCTAAGGTTTTAAGTAATGCACCCCAAGCGTCTTTGGAAAGCATGTGTACCTCATCTATAATGTAGACTTTATATTTCGAATCAAATGGCATTACTCGCACACCACTGCGAAGTTCTTTGATATCTTCGATCCCCCTATTGGAAGCGGCATCAATCTCATATAAATCATTTACAGAAACTCCGATACTCTCGGCAAAAATTCTAGCCACAGAAGTCTTCCCCGTGCCTCTGGTACCCACAAAAAGATAAGCATGCGAGACTTTGTTTGTCTCAATAGAACTCTCTAGAACTTCAACAATATGATCTTGACCTAAAACTTCTTTGAATTTTGTTGGTCGATATTTTCGATATAAAGCTAAATCATGCATAGAACCATTATACCTCGCAGTTTAAAAATTTCCAAAATTAGTCTTACTCTGATCAGCAAAAACTCTTTCCCTAATTCCATCAAAATCATAGCTTGATGAGAAATTTTCTTCGAAAAGTTGCATCGCTGGTTCGCCAGTATATTCGCGACGTTGTGATGCATAATGCATAGCCAAAATCATCTCCTCGGGTTCACCAACACAGTCGAGTGGCTTGAACCCTTCGATACCGAGGATGCGCTTCACTAGTGGAAGTAGACGCTTTTTGGTATAAAGATCAGCACCAAAAATACTGATCACTTTTTCTTTCGGTAGAAATGCTGTAAAACATGCAAAGAGAAAAACACATTTCGGGCATCTATTGCACCAGTAGGCCTTTCGTAATAAGAGTTGCTCGATACGTGTAAGCCAAAAATAGGTATTACAACTCGTAACATGGTGTAGATATTGCGGATAGTGCACGAAACGCCGTACAATCTCAAGTTCGCTATATTTCCGCAAGAGTGAATTAGTCTTAATGTCGGGTGTTATATAAGACTGTATGTAATCGTTAACCATTTTTTCCGCTTCTGATGATTTACACCATTGATGATTCACAGACAAGCCGAGGTAGGTGAGATTTCCGAAATCAGCACTGCTTTCGTTTGAAAAAACGATGGAGTCATAGCCGAGAAGTTCCGCAAGCAATGTGGCGATAAATGTGAAAGTAGAGACCGATGGGTAAGAATTTGAGACTCCAAACCACGACATTGTCGTCTCGACCCATGGATCACGACGACGATTGACCTTGATTGTTTTAGCACCGACGAGTTCGGCGATCTTTTTGTGAGCGGGTGTTGGAGCAAAAGCGAAAAAATCAAACGGTGTACCTGATTCTTTTAAAATTTCTGCGGATAGGATGGAATCTTTGCCTGCGCCATTTAAAAGAAGTGCCCTCTCGGGTCGTTCAAATCGCGCGGGTATAGGCTCTGTGGCAGAAGAATCATACGGAAACGAGATGAGGCCACGGAAATCCATTTGCATGTCGTAGAAAAATTCTCCGAGTCCATTTAAATAGAGCGAATCCCAGAAGCGTGCTTGTGCACGTGTGAGTGCAAATCCTTCTATGTGAATATTCTTTGTCGGAAAAACGCACCAGTAGTTTATGCCGATCATCAAGAGAAGAGCTTGAAGGGTTGGTTCAAGCACAGCTTTTGGTATTTCTTTCCATAATTCTGGTGCTACATTTTCAAAAAAGAGCTGATCAGTAAAAGTCTTTGTGATTCCGAATTTAAATTCCACACGATATGTAAAGGTGATGGTTGAACGAATAGCATCGACTTTGTATGTACCAAATGTAAATGACGACGCATGTAGCATTTTTACATCATATCACAAGATAAATGTAACAAATAATAAAATATTATATCAAATTTATTTCAAAAAATCATTCACAATATTTTCTACTTCGATAGCACTATTCGTTTCCATTAATTTCATGCGAAGTTCTTTGGCGCCGTCCCTGCCTGCGCAGGCAGGCCAGCCGTTTACATACGCCTTGAAATGCTTTTTCATAATGGCGAAATTTTTGTATTTACCTAGTTCTTTTTCGAAAAGTTTTGTGTGCTCTACTAAAACCTGCAGTTTTTCTTTTTGCGTAAACCTCTCCCCGCCTTCGGCTCCCCTCTCCTTATTAAGGAGAGGGGTTGGGGGTGAGGTAAACAACCACGGGTTACCAAAAATCGCACGTCCAAGCATAACTCCATCGCAACCAAATTCTTCGCACTTTCTTTTACCATCCTCAATATCTAAGACGTCCCCATTACCAAATATCAAAGTCTCCGGACTTATTTCATCTCGTAATTTAATTATTTCCGGCATTAAATCCCAATGCGCAGGCACGTCCGACATTTCTTTTCGAGTTCGCAAATGAATAGTCAAAAGTGGAAGCTTCATTTCAAGTAAAAATCTGATCCAAGTATCTATTTCATTTTTATTATACCCAATACGAGTTTTTACAGACACAGGTAAATCTAGAGCGCCCTCACGTGCAGATTCTATAACAGCTTTGGCCAAAGCTGGATCTTTGATCATACCAGCACCAGCACATTGTTTTTCTATAGAACGATCAGGGCAACCCATATTGATATCAATCCCATCAAAACCAAGTTCACGGCAAAGTTTTGAGGCTTCACGAATATTTTCTGGTTTACCACCAAAAATTTGTGAAATAATTGGATGCTCGTTTTCTCCATATTTCAAATCAATAAGAAGTTTTTCTCGGGCAACAGGATGAGCTAGACCATCGGCAGATACGAATTCTGTCCAGAAAACCCGCCCGAACGGCCTTTCGGTAGGGGGGGCATCTGGTTCTGCACTATATTTTGCGATAATCTGTCGAAACACGCAATCTGTCACGTCAGCCATTGGAGCTAGAACCATGATAGGCCTGCCTGCGCAGGCAGGTTTTTTAATTTTTCCCCAAAATCCTAAATTAATCATTCGAATTTAAAGTAAACTTTATTCCCAAATCTTAGATCAAAATAAAGTAAAGATTTATATTTTTGCTTGAAATCAGTTTTTAATGGTTCAGTTGCCAGTGCTGTCTCTAAATTTTCTACAATTCTATTTATATCAGCATTTAATTTAAATTTTATTTCTGGACCTTGGGATTCATCTTGACTTGAGAGATATACAACGACGTTGCCATCACTATTCACTTGCAACATGACTGGTTTTAAAGAAATATTTTCTAAAGTTTTCTTGAAAGAAATTAATTTAGAAAAATCTTTTCTAAAAAAATAAGATCCAGAAGGAATATTGTCTTTTAATTCTACTTCTCCATAAAATTTAAAATAAACTTCTCCAGAGAAATATGGCGCTTTGTCAAAAATATAACCTTCTTGATCTAAAAAATAACAATCATTCTGCGTAGAAGAATTTTCCCCAGAAACAATACTAGCTCCACACCATGTGTATTTGGGCTCTCGCTCTGTTACTTTTATCTCTAGAACTCTTTGATTATTTACACTAAGCTCTATATCTTTTAACCTTTTAAATTCAAAAATTATATTATTTTTTATCTTACCTTGAGAATACAAGAATATATTTGTTTTAGGGAAAAACCACATATAGTTTCCTTGCATATATTTCTCTACATTTTGTTTTATAAGTTCAGCTTCAGTGACTGTGTTTCCAACAACGACTATCGAAGATATATTGAGTTTTGAAATTCGAGAGAGGAAAGCTAAAAAAACGAAAAAAATAGAAAAACCTAATACTGAAAATAAGATTTTATTTTTTAAAACATTCTGTTTTTGCTTTTTTAACTCCAAAAGACGCGGAGAATTTAAAATATTTCTCTTCATATGAAGCTCGGTAATGTTATTTTATAAACTCTCTGCCTCCCATATATTTTTTCAAAACTTCTGGGATTTTTATAGATCCATCAGCTTGTTGGTAATTTTCGATAATAGCGATAAAAGTTCGTCCTAGTGCGACCATGGTAGCATCATTCGTATGTACAGGTTCTATCTTTCCATCACTTCTCCTAACTCTAGTATTCAAACGACGAGATTGAAAACCACCCATCGAGTCTGCACTATGAGTCTCTCTATATTTATTCTGTCCCGGCATCCAAGTCTCTATGTCTATTTGTCTATTATCTGGAAACCCCATGTCTCCGGTGCAAACAGCCACGACTTGATAAGGAAGTTGTAAAGTTTTCAAAACGTGTTCTTGAATAGCGACCAAGAAATTTTGTTCTTGTATGGAATTTTCGGGAAGAGAAAAAACTTCCATTTCTAATTTATCAAATTGATGTTGTCGTAAAATTCCATTTGTATCTTTCCCAGCGGCACCAGCTTCACGACGAAATGCAGTCGAATAACCTGCATATCGAATAGGCAAATCACTCTCTTCAAAAATTTTATTCATATGCATTGAACCTAATGTGTGCTCAGCGCTACCGACCAACATCAGATCATCATTTGGAAATAAATAATGTTCTTCTGGAGTCAGATAGCGAGCCATTTTCATTTGGACGACTGGTCGAATAAAAACAGGAGGAATCACTGGTATAAAACTCGCAACATTCATAGAAATATTTGATTCTTCGGCAATTTTTTTTAATGTATCTATATTTGTTAAAATATCAAGACACATCTGAATCAAAGCAAACTGCATTAGAACTAAGTCACCTTTTAGATAAGCAAAACGAGAACCAGATACATCTCCTGCTGTTTCTGTATCTATTATTCCTAAAGTTTTTCCTATCTCATAGTGTTCTTTTGGAGCAAAAGAAAACTGTGGTTTTTCTCCAAAACTTCTTATAAC
>CALRDL010000028.1 GCA_943354905.1 Candidatus Nomurabacteria bacterium | reverse complement strand
TATGAGAAATTAATTTCAATTCCAAATTATGAAAAACATCTAAAACCTGAGATATCGATATCATCTCTCCAACTAATTTCTGTAGAACAAAGCGACAACGAATGTGCTCAAAAAATGCAAATTAACAAGTCGAAATTATTTAAAAACTTTACTTTATGATATATTTATTTGAGTATCATAGTTGGATTAGAAAATACTAGGAATAAAATTTTACTAAAACTGAATATAGCTAGGTTGTGGATTTAATTTTCTTGCTAAACCTTTTAACATATAAAAACGCAAAATTCCGTGAGTGAATGGTTATCACTGCACGGAATTATTGATTGGATAAAAATGAATTCAGGACTGAGGCCAAAGGTTCGAGAGAACCGATGACCCCAATCCAAAAAATTACTTGCGACGGAGTGCCTGGTGGAGCTCGTCCCAGTCGTGGTCGAGAGGACGCCAGTCGAGAAAGACCTCACTGTCGTACTCATAGAGGCACGGCACACGTCCTCCGCAAATCACTTGCCACCCGACGATGAACTTTCCTCGGAAATGCTTCCTGAAAAACCCCAGACCTTTTTCCTGGATCTCCTCAAGCTCATAAAAACTGACACACCCCGCAATGAGGCCGGTATCAGTCAAATGACTGATTATTTCCTGGCCCGTTACCGAGCGAGTGGCTTGCCCTGGGGCGAGCCAGAGCTCAGTTTTTTTTTCTTCGATAGCAGGAATGATCTCCGTTTCCAATCCCAGGACCTCTCCAAGTTGCATCGTCTGTTCGATCGAGAAAGTAGACATGTCTACTATCTCCTTTCTGGGCTCAATGAGCCCCGTGCTGACGAGATTTCGTAGTCATCTCGCCATAGCTTTTAATTTATAAATTTTTTATAGACTAAAAGCTATGGCGAATGTTTTATTTCGCAAGTATTTTTAAAAGAGCTTACCTATATACTATACACCAAAAAAAACTCTATGTCAATAGAAAAATTAGTCTTATATTTCAAGGTTAAATTGGATAGAATCTACATTCCTTTACTGAAACTGAATATAGCTAGGTTGTGGATTTAGTTTTCTTGCTAAACCTTTTAACATATAAAAACACAAAATTCCGTGAGTGAATGGTTATCACTGCAGGGAATTATTGATTGGATAAAAATGAATTCAGGACTGAGGCCAAAGGTTCGAGAGAACCGATGACCCCAATCCAAAAAATTACTTGCGACGGAGCGGGGGCTAAACGCGTCCCATTTGCTCTCGAGAGAGCGGCGGCGAGGTGGCGCTCTCTTTACTGGTTGTGTTTTTTTGAAGAAGAGAGTCTCGCAGATTAGCGAGTCCCACCTTTCCCAACTGACCGAGGTTGGTGACATCCCCGGCAGACCAGCCAGCCGCCTCCAGGACATTACCTAACTGGTTTAACTGTCCGATAGAAAATTTAGACATATCTAAATTCCCTTTCTGGGCTCAATGAGCCCCGTGCTGACGAGATTTCGTAGTCATCTCGCCATAGCTTTTAATTTATAAATTTTTTATAGACTAAAAGCTATGGCGAATGTTTTATTTCGCAAGTATTTTTAAAAGAGCTTATCTATATAAGCTATACACCTAAAAAAACTCTATGTCAATAAAAAATTAGTCTTATATGTCAAGGTTAAATTGGATAAAATCTACATTCCCCTACTGAAACTGAATATAGCTAGGTTGCGGATTTAGTTTTAGGAGATCTTCTGGAGTCATCAAGACAGCCCCAGGATCAAAAACATCATTTTTATAAAATAATTTGAAACCAGTAAATTGCACAGGTTCTTTTTGCACAAACTGTTTGTAAGTATTTATTTTTTTAGCCTTCCCTCCCCAACCATCCATATGCATCAAGATTTGTACTTCCGGCAACGGCTTGATGTTTTGATAATTCGTCATCATTTTTTGCGTATATCTGTGCACGATCAAAACCTTTGGTGGAAGATTATTTTCTTTGACAAGTTTAGCTAAATAATCCGCTGAAAAATTTATGTCCGTAGCGTCGAGAGTTCCCACTACTTTTCCCGGACGGATATTACCTTTCATAGAAAACTCGGGGTCGACTCCGAGATGCACATTTGGCAATTTTAAATATTTTTCAAAATAAGGAACTTCAACCTGTAAAGTGGAGAAGCCGACTTGAATATCCAGAAAAACTATCGCATTGATTTTTTCGGCCATAGCCATCACCTTGTCTATCTCTTTATCTGGCATTCGTGCTCGATATTTACCGTCTGTTCCTGCATTGGCTTGAGCAACTACGGCAATATAATGCAGTGCCGGAATAACTCGAGTAGTCGGATCAGCAACTTCCCATTTTTTAACTTCGGTTTCTAGTTTAGCAAACATTTCAGCTTCCGGATATTCTCCAAGTACTCCCATTTTTTTAGAATACAGATTCCCATAGTAAGCGATGATTCGATTGAATGGCAAAAGTGCCCCCGCATTTGGATATACTGTCTTTACTGGCCATGGATAAGATATGGGTTTTGGTTCTATGGTCACAGTATTTTCTGCGCCAGTCTTAGGATCTTTGACCACTTTGGTTACAGGCGGTAGAGGTGGTGGATTGTTTGCCAATTCATTTAACTTTTTATCATAAGCTACCTTATCCAGCGGAAGAACATCAGGTTTTAATATCTTTTTTATGGGTTTAAGTATTTCCTCACTTCTGACATACGATACTTCACTACTAAAAAATTCCGGAAAAAGAAAAAAAGAAATAGTAAACAAAAATAAAATGCCTAAGAAAAGGAAAAAATGGGATTGTTTAAATTCTTTTAACATAAATTATGTACTAACATATTATTTTATTATTATACTAATTTTTTGAGTTCGTTCTGATATTTTTGCATGACTTCCATCCCAGCCTTAGTTTTATCCATCCCATTTTTCATTTTCACCTCTACTTCTTTACCAATTTTCTTGAAAAGTTCTGGATCTTTTTCCATCATGCGAATAAACATATCTATCTGTTCTGGAGGAACACCTTGTAAACGAAGCATCTTTTTAAGTAAAAAATTTTGAAACATAATTTTATTTTTTATAATCTGTAAAGATTGTTAATGATGGAACTTTTTTTAAAATTTGAGCGGGTTGCTTTGAAATTTCTATAATAGTTTTTAAGTCTTGTAGAACAGGCCATTTTTCTTTTCCTTGCATAAAAACCACAGCTTGGTCTAATTTTTCTATCATTTGTAGTGTAATAGTAATGCGTAGAAATGTAGGAGTATTATAACCGAAAACTAAATCATCTGCAAAAACTGCTCCACTTTCTGGTAAAATCCCAGCTGTATGTCCATCTGTTCCTACTCCAAAAAGTCCGATCTTGTAGTCAGCTTTTTGTAATTCTATTTCGAGATTTTTTGAAAAACTTTTTACAGTAGTTTCCAAATCTCCCCCGATCAAGACAGGAATCAAGTGTGCATTATTAATAGAAAAACCTTTCGCCAAAAGTTCGGTCCAGTTTGAATCCTTATGTCCGACTTCTCCATATCTCTCATCAGTCAAAGTCACCACCAAATTTTTAAAAATATCTTGATCTTTTTCTTCTCGAAAAATTTCTGCGATACGAACACAAACCGCGATAGAAGAACCTCCGGTCGCAAAAAAGAGTACTCTTTTTTGCGACCTCAACTTTTCCAAAATAGCTTTCGTCACAAAATCCGCCACGTCGTCTATGTTTATAGTTGTTTGAATTTGCATAAAAGTATTTTACAACAAAGAAAGTAAAGAAATTAATCCTAAAATCTCTTGACCGATCTCGTCCGGATTTTTATTATTAGTATCGATAATCTTACTTTCATATTCGTAAGCCTCTTTTCTCATGGTTTCAGAGAAATTTATATTTTCTTCTATAAATTTATAGACACTCTTCCCATGTTTATCTTCAAATTGTTTTTTACTTTTCTCATCAGGATATCTGTTGAAAATTCTATTTTTTATAGTTTCTGCATTAGCATCTAATAAAATAAAAAATACATTATCTAAAGTTGGTATTAAATCTTTAACTTCACTCGGGCGAGAAAAACCAGATACGACAGTACTCAATCCTTTCTTTAAATTATCTTCTCCAACTGAAATTAAATATTTTGTCTCATTTATTCTCCATTCTCGTCCAGCATTTTTAGGAATCCCTCGTTCGTCTAAATCATGTAGGTCAAAAGAGTTTTTTGGTAAAAGTTCTTTCAACACTTTTAAAACAGTCGTCTTCCCTGTTCCACAAACTCCAGTTATAAAATATATTTTTAAATTTTCCACAATTTTTTATTTTTTAATTTCTGTGTAGGCATTGGTATATAAAGTATTATATACCACATTATATACCATTTTAATTCAAACCAATAATGATTTTCAATTTGATTAAATAGCTTTTTTGCGTTATTGTAAACATATTGGGAGATCGTCTAACGGTAGGACACGTCCCTCTGGAGGACGTTATCTTGGTTCGAATCCAGGTCTCCCAGCACTTCCCCCCTACGGTCGTCAGGGTCTTCGACCATGACATATAAGGCATAAGGTACATTTCCCGTGGCTTGTAAAATCAGTTTACAATTCTTTGGAGCAATAGTAGAAGCTAGAAAAATTGAACTCAATACTTTTCTAAAAAGAAAGGTAGATATACCTCTATGTATTCTCAGACATATAAACCAAACACATTTGAAATGCAATAGCAAGAACAGTCCTTTATGGTCATTTAAATTTATTCCGAAATTTATGAGCAATCATAGTATAGACCAGTTGGGCTGCACCGTATTCCGTCAAGACTGAATCTCTGACAGGTGAAACTTCTACAATATCCGCACCCACTAATTCTTTTTCGTCTATAATTTTTTCTATGAGTTCGCGACCATACCACCATTCTAATCCACCTGCGAGTGGTGTTCCAGTAGCAGGCATATGTGCAGGATCAAATCCGTCCACGTCGATGCTTATATACACGTATTTTGTTTTAATACTTTTTAAAATTTCATCTATCGTAGGAATTTTTTTACCCCAGAAAAAAACTTTTACATTATTTTTTTTGTCACTGATATATTCATATTCTTCTTTGTAAATTGTTCGGATACCAACCTGCACTAGTGGATAACCCATCTCACTTGCATAACGCATAACTGTGCAATGAGACAGATTCGAAGGATTTTTCATATAATCACCATCATCTTTTCTTAAATCACAATGGGCATCTATCTGTAAAATAGTTACGTCTTTTGGGTTATACTTTTGAGCAAGTGCTTGAAAATAACCGATTGAAACTGAATGTTCACCGCCAAGAATAAATAGGAATTTATTTTTTTGTAGAATTTTTTTACAATTTTCACGTATTGTTTCTAGAGTTTTTGATGGTGAAAAATTTTCTATTTTTTTTAAATTTAGATGTGCAGTTTTTATAAAATTTACTGGTTCAAGCCCAAACTTGGGAAAAAACCAATCTAGTTGGTAATCTAAACACTCCACAATTTTTTTGGGACCAGATGCAGTTCCCTTTCCTAAAGTAGTTCCTTTTTCATAGGGAGCTGAAACTAACACCACATCTGCTTCATCTATGTCTTTTGTATTTATAAATCTTTTTATCATATATTATTAGCGTAGCATTATATATTTTTAATGCAAGATTGAGACAAGATTAAGAAAAAACAAAAGCCCCCTTGCGGGGGCTTTTGTCGGCACTTATGTTGTTACGATTTATGTAAGTCAAAGGATTACTCCAAAGCCTCACACTCACAAATACAGTATAGCATAGTGTTTAGTTAACCTTCAAGGGTGACACTGTGGATAAGTAATAATTGAATTTTTCGACCGGTATCATTCCGTTTAAATATTTTCCTAAATGGATTCTCTCATAATTGTAGAAATGCAAATATTCTTGCAGTGTTTTCCAAGTTCTTCTAG
>CALRDL010000027.1 GCA_943354905.1 Candidatus Nomurabacteria bacterium | reverse complement strand
AAAGGTGTACAGCTTCTGTAAGAAGAGGATTTGCCAAAACTTCGGCTCATTTGTTTTTGAATTCGGAAGTCGCAAATGGAAAAGGAGGGGTTTGGGGAGGAATTTTCCATTTGCTCCTCTTTTTGTTTTGGGGGAATTCGGGGCGGACATCATACTATTACATTATACTATAATATTGGTGTATAATGTAAATGTTAATGCTATACTGTGGATATGAAAAGTGAATCTGCAAAATTAGGCAAGAATCTAAAGCGTATCCGAACAGAGAAAGGCATAACACAAGGCGATATTGTTCGAAATCTCGGCGTTAGCCGAAGTTTTATAAGCAATATTGAAAATGGGAAAACAAATCCGACACTTTCAACCATTACCAATATTGCCAAAGCCCTTGGCATTTCGAGCGATGAACTTTTGAAATAAATTTTATGCCAATTTTTAATGATTTAAATTTAGAAAACTGGAAAGATTCAGAAATTTGGACTGATAGTCTTTGGATTATCTCCGAACGAGACAAATCTGGTAAACATGACGGTTTTTATCACGGCAATTTTGTACCACAAATTCCGCGACAGTTAATTCTAAGATATACCAAGAAAGACGAAGTTGTTTTTGATCCATTCGTTGGAAGTGGAACGACTGCTTACGAGGCCGAAACTTTTGGCAGACATTTTATTGGTATTGATATACAAAAAAATCTCGTTGAGCAGGTAAAATCAAAAGTTGATAATAAGAAATATTTTTCGGAAATCATTTTGGGCGATAGTTCAAAAAATACTACTTTTGATAAAGTGAGTGAGACTCTCAAAAAACAAAATAAGGAAAATATTAGTTTGGCAATTTTACATCCACCTTATGCCGATATAATAAAATTTAGTAATCTAAAAGATGATTTATCAAATGCAAAATCCTTAAAAGAATTTTTAGAGGGTTTTAGTTTGGTCTTGAAAAATACAATATCTATTTTAGAAAAGAGTCGTTATTTGGCAATTGTTATTGGTGATAAATATACTGCTGGTCAATGGATTCCGCTGGGATTTTACTGTATGAATGAGGCTCAGAAGTTGGGGCTTACACTAAAAAGTATTATAATTAAAAATATGGAGGGTAATAGGGCAAAGCAAAACAAAGAAGGCATTTGGCGGTATAGAGCGTTGTCTAGTGATTATTATATTTTTAAACACGAGTATATTTTAATTTTCAAAAAATAACATTATGACAACACATGTATTTATAGTTGATTCAAAAACTTTTAAGATGCATTTAGAATACTTATTTGCTGGCACGGGTGCCCAAGATATTCAAATTGACTTTAATGCTACATCTAACACCTCATTACATTATGCGATAGAAAATATGTTAGTCGGCATGACGGCTGATGCAAGTAGAATAAGGCAAGGCGATAATATTATCTTTTATTTGCAGATGAAATCTGCCGAAAAAATATTTGAGGGTAAATTTTTTGGTATTTTTAAAGCAAAAAATGACTGGTCGTTTTTAGATAATAACGACGGAAATCAGTATTTAAAAAATGAATTAGGTAAGTCTTTAACTTTTAGAACACTTATTGAGCCTGTAAAAGTTTACGCAGAAGGTGTAACGGAATGGGAGGCTTTAGATGAAATAAAAAACATGACTTCTCCCAATCAAATGCTCTGGAGTTTGATTTATCGAAAACTTAAAGGAAATAGAGGTAATACAATGATTACCGTCTATGAGTCCGAAAGATTATGCCAACTCATAAGAGACAAAAATGGTAGACAAGAATTAAATATTGACAATAAAAAAATTTCCTTCGATAAAGACGAACAAAAAATTATTTTAACCAACGATATTGTCAATACATACACAGGCAGGATGGAGGTTATAGATATATTACCGAGATTAATTGCTAAATATAATACAAATAAAGCTTTTGAAACGCATTTACAGTCATATATTATTAAGAATATTGGAAAGGTAACTAACGAAAGTTTAGATGAATGTGTTTTAGGTCAAACTCGTAACTTTGAATGGTTAGGTAATGAAGTTTCCTGCGGTGTTGGTATGCAAAGAATAGATGTAATGCTGTCTAGTGTAGTTAATGATCAAAGGGTTTTAATACCAATAGAATTAAAAGCCGTAGAAGCCGATGTAATAAATGCTAAACAAATACAAAGATATATTGATTGGATAGAGCAATATTATACTCCAAATAGACAAAGTGATATTAAACCCGTTTTAATTTCTAAAAAGATAGAAAACAAAAGAACTGAAAAATATCAAAGAATAATAGCCACTTTTAATGATTTTAATACTCGAAATTCAAGAAGGTGCGAAAATTTGAAGTATATTGAATATCACTTGGAAAATAACGATTTAATTTTTGAAATAATAGAATATTAATATGAATTATATTGGCAGTAAATTATCATTGTTGGAATTTTTAGAGAAATCTATTGAAAAGGTAGTTGATAAGAACTCTCGTGTTTTTTGTGATTTGTTTGCAGGAACAGGTGCTGTCGGAACTTACTTTAAAAGAAAAGGATATAAAGTTATTGCAAATGATATTCAATATTATAGTTTTGTCCTTAATAAGCAGTATATTGAAAACCACCAACATCTAAAATTTACAAAACTAAATAAAATTTTGCCAGAATTAAATAATATTGAAATTGCTGAAAGAAAAAACTTTGTTTGTGATTATCTATCAAACATCAAAGGAGAAAAGGGATTTATATATAAAAATTATTGTTCTGGTGGAACAAAAAATCAAGAATTTGAACGACAATATTTTTCAGACGAAAACGGAATGCGTTGTGATGCCATAAGAATGAAAATAGAAGAATGGAAAAATAAGAAGTTAATCACAAACAATGAGTATTATTTTCTTTTAGCTACACTTTTGGAAACTATTGATAAACGAGCCAATACGGCTTCAGTTTATGGTGCATTTTTAAAACAATTAAAGAAAACAGCTCAAATACCATTTGTGTTAAAACCAGCAGAGTTAATAATAAATGATCAAGAACACGAAGTATTTAATGAAGATATAAATAAACTTATAGGAAAAATTGAGGGGGATATTTTATATCTTGACCCGCCTTATAATCAAAGACAGTATGCGACAAATTATCATTTGCTTGAAACTATCGCAAGATATGATGACCCAAAAATTCACGGAAAAACAGGATTAAGGGAATATGAAAGTCAAAAATCTCTTTATTGTTCTAGGAATCAAGTTAAAAAAGCTTTTGCAGATTTAATTTCTAACGCAAAACAAAAGTATATTTTTTTGAGTTATAACAATGAGGGGCTTATGACACTGGATGACATAAAAGAAATAATGAGTTCACGAGGTAAGTATGGATACTTCACACAAGAATATAACAGATTCAAAGCCGATAAGGACGAAAATAGAGATTTTAGTTCAAATAAAACTTTGGAATATTTACATTATGTAGTTTGTAATTAAATTTATGAATACTTTTAAACAATCTGCGATTGAAATATTAAAAAAAGTAAAAACACCTTTGCATTATAATGAGATAACAAAACAGGCATTGGAATCTGGAATATTAGAAACTGAAGGGGCAAATCCAGAAAGAACAATGAATGCTGTTATAACTGTTGATATAAACACACGAGCCGAAGGCTCTGATTTTGTCAGGACAGAAAGAGGTGTTTTTTCTTTAAATAAAAATAAAAAGGAAATAAAGCAAACCCCTAAAATTATTGAAGCAGAGAAAGAGGAGGAAGAAAAAATCGTAATAGAGGGTGGATATATAGGAAAAGGTGGCGAGCACCTTGTATGTAGTGAATTATTATTCAGGGGTTTTAATGCCAGCATAATGAGCGTCGATGTTGGGGTAGATATTTCAGCTATAAAAGATAATAAATTTTTTGGTATTCAGGTTAAAACTGCTCGTAAAAATAATTTTGATACATATTCGTTCCATATTAGAAAAAAATCTTTTGACAGATTTAATCAAGGAAATATTTTTTATATTCTAGTTTTACGAGATGGATTAAAAAATAGTTTTTTGATTTTACCTTCAAATGAAGTAGAAAAGAAAATTAAAGAAAATGCTATTTTTACAGTTAATAACAATACTGGCTATGCGTTAAATGTTAAATTTAGAGACCAAAAAATTTATCTCGGCAACACAGATCACGAAATGAGTTATTTCCTAGATGATTGGAATTTGATTAAATAAAAATCATGAACAAATTTAAAAAAATCAAAATAAATGAAACTCTACTAGCGGGACTTGTGATTCTCGTGGTGATTATTGGAGTTTTATTTTTTAGTAAAAATAAAACTGAAAATAAAGTACCTTTAACACCTCCTTTGTTCAACAATAGTGGTGAAGTGATAGGTGAATCACTTATCAATTCAAATCGAGATAGCGGATGTTTTACTGTTAGTGAAGTGCCAAAAAATAATGAGTATATTTCTTATGAATACGATGGAAAATGCTACATAAATACTCTGTATTCTGAAAAAACCCTAGCGATGCAAGATATTTTAGACAAAAGCTATGACACGCTCTATGAATCACGGAGATATTTTGATGGCGAAATAAAAAAATTCCACGATGTGAGTAAAGATATGAAATTTCTTTGGCATCCTGACCAAGACAAACAAGAATATCAATCCACCAAAAAAGAAATGAATAAAGAGGAGATTGAGGAGAGTATTATTGACGCTGGTAAATACAAACTTACAATTACTTCACCTTGGGATACTATAAGCATGGATGATGAAGCTCTTTATACTCGTGTTGTAATTACTAAGGATGGAAAATCAGTGGATACGAGAGATTATAAAGGTGTGGCTTTCCATCATGTTTACAAAATTCAAGTAAATAAGACTTCGTATTATATTCTCGGGTTATGTTCTGGTGGTATGCATGGATGTGGAATACTTATACCCATAATAAATGATGGAGATAAATTAGTTATTGGTAAAAATATTGAAGGGGTTGATTTTTCAAACTACTTAAGAATTGAGAATTTCTTTACAAAAAATGACGAACTATATACTGTCTTTGATGACTCAAGATATTTCTTCAGTTACTCTGGTTCTAACAATGCCTCTTATAACTCTGCCGTACCGAGAATATATAAATTTGATAAAGCAACAGGAAATACAGTTTTAGAAAAAAATAACTTTTTGGAAATATATAAAGAATCTGTGAAGATGATTTCTGACGATCTAAAAAAGTTAAATAATAGTCTCTCGATTGAAGTTAAACATTTAATGACGCAAACTGGTAGAGGTCGCTCACTAATTCCATACTTTGATTATTATCTTGGAATGGCAATTATCGCGGATAAATCGCATGCTTCTGAAATCAGAAGCCGAGTAGAAAAATTATATGTAGATTTTTACGGGAATAAATATGACCCCGAAGCTCATTTTGACGGATATAAAGATTTTGAGAATTAAGGGAGTCCCGCTCGCATCCCTCTCCTCCCTTGCGAGCGGGCTTGCGCGCGAACGGTAGGGTGGGTCAAGCGCATTCGTATTTGAGCCTCGGACATTTCCGCTAGGGCGTCCATGACTAAAGGATGAGCGCCGCCGTAATCTTGCAATACGAAATCCAGTAGCGGAAGCGACACCACACAACGCAGACATGAAAACGAGGATGGGGGTTGTGCGAGGGCGGACTCCGAAGGCACTCTAAACGAAGCCAAAAGACTCTAAACGACCACAGAACGAACGGAAGCACTGAATACTCTAGCAAACCACTGCGAGGAGGAGACCGAAGCTGGGGGAAGGATTCCTTCCTTCCCCCAAACAGCTGGCGCCCGAGCCACCCGCCCGCAGGCGGACAATGGCGAGGAAACGCGCCAAACCTAGACATCTAGGCGCGAGTAGCCCTAGCGGAAATGTCCGAGGCGAATGCCGAGGATGGACCCCTTTAGATCGTGGACGAAAAATAGTAGAATGGTAGAGGCACAATATTGAATTTCTGTATTTTTTGTCCGCCCCGAATTCCCCCAAAACAAAAAGAGGAGCAAATGGAAAATTCCTCCCCAAACCCCTCCTTTTCCATTTGCGACTTCCGAATTCAAAAACAAATGAGCCGAAGTTTTGGCAAATCCTCTTCTTACAGAAGCTGTACACCTTT
>CALRDL010000026.1 GCA_943354905.1 Candidatus Nomurabacteria bacterium | reverse complement strand
CCATTTTGCTCTTACTTTGCTTCCATACACTGCACTTTGATTTTTGTTTGCCATATATGCTTTTAAGCTTTCGCCCTTTAAAATATTAATAGTTAACCTTTGTCACCCCAATTCTATCAAAGTGTCACCTCATATGGTTAACTGTACACCCCCTTGCGTACTAAATTTTCTTTAGTATAATTAAGTTATGAAAAAGGGGACAAAAATTGACAGAATGACAATGGATAAATTGGCAATGATGGTTGCTAGGGGATTTGAAAATACCGCTACGAAAGAGGATATTAAAGACATGGCAACCCGGATGGATATTGATGGTTTGAAAAATCAAATTGCAGGAGTAAATAATAGAATAGATGATGTATCGATGAATAGAGTTAAATACGAAGACCATAGTAAATTAAAAGTCAGAGTGGATTTTATAGAAAAAAAATTAGAGATACGAAATTAAATTTGCTTTGCCTTTTTATTTTATAAATGTTATACTTTTAGGGTAGATCTCATTTAGCGAAATAGAGTCTCTACGCTTGCCCGAAATGAATTTCATTCAGGCGGGTTTATAAATAGTTTTTTGTCTCTTTTCGCAAAAAGAGAAGAAGTAAAGAAAATGGCTACAAAGCTATACGTAGGGGGATTACCTTACAGTACACAAGAAGGTGCTCTTAAAGAGCTCTTCGCACAAGCTGGAAACGTTGTTTCTGCTGTGATTATCATGGACAAGATGTCTGGTCGTTCAAAAGGTTTTGGATTCGTGGAAATGGCAACAAAAGAGGAAGCAGAAAAAGCTATCTCAATGTTCAATGATCAAGAATTCGAAGGACGAAAACTTACAGTCAACGAGGCTCGCCCTATGGAAGCTCGACCACCACGAACTGGCGGTAATGACCGAGGTGGATACGGAGGAGGAAATGGAGGTGGAGGACGCCGAGAATACTAATTTAAATTTTTTATTCTAAAACAGCCCCGTCGCTTTTAAGCGACGGGGCTGTTTACGTTTACAGATGATTTTAATACTTGAGTTTTTCTCTTTATCTGCTATAATATAGTGGTATGAAAAAAGTTCTGTTTGGGTTAGTGTCAGGAGCAATCATTTTGCTCCTGATGATGGCGGGATGGGGCGTAATGACTGCCCCGTCTCAAGCGGAGGCGATGGAACGTCTCCAGAGAGGAGGATTTATTCAGAAAAGATAATATGGCGTGCCGGCCAGGTGGCCCTAAAGTCCTGGCCGGCACGCCAAATCACATCAACCACTAGGAGGCGACATGCTTCACTAGGGTTTTTTATTTTTAGGCACTTTTTGCTTTAATTTTTGCTTTTTGGTATAGTTTTGTAACTAGGTTTTAATATTTGAGTGTGTAGTTGTTGGTAATGTACCAGAGTCCCGTTTTGTAGTAATAAGTGTTTTTAAAAATAGAATATCCGAGTGTGTAGTTCAGTGGTAGAACGCTGTCCTGATAAGACAGAGGTCGATGGTTCGATCCCATCCACACTCACAAATAGATACTCCTTCGCTAAAGCTACGGCAGGGGAACGGTTCACCACAAAAAAAGTTTGGTTTTACCAGCTTAATTTAGACAGAAACCTTGGCAAAGGTCAGCCATTGAGTGAAAATGATTTGGCTGAATTTGTAGAATTGCAAAAAACTAAAAAAGATAGTAAAAATTCTTGGAGCGTGGATATCAAAGACATCACAGGAGAAGGTCATTCCTTGAAAGCGAACTTACGTAATAAGTAATATAAAAATATTTCCTAAATTATTATTTTACCACTTGTGTGTTTTTTTAAGAAAATTTGGTATTATATAGGTATGAAATTTACTCGCACAAAAAAATTGGTTTATTTCAATAATAAAGGAGGAGTTGGAAAAACCACTCTAGCCTATAATACAGCGGTTAAATTTGCAGAAATGGGATATAAAACAGTATTAGTTGACTTGGATCCCCAATGTAATCTTTCTCGTATTTCTTTGGGAAACATTTTTGAAGAAAATCTCTTCTCGGATAATCAAAAAACAATATACACAGTTTTACAAGGAGTTGTTAGGGGGGGTGCTGATATTGACACAAGTGTACAATTTGAAAAAATTGGGACTTCAAATAATTTATTTATATTACCTGGGAGTTTAAAACTTTCTGAATATGAAAATTCTCTAATTTCAGCGTATGGAGAAGCAGCCCAAGGTTCAGAACGAGGTTTCTTCAGTACGAGTGCCATTGATAGATTTTTAACTGAAAAAGGGTTGGCAGAAGAAATTGATTTATTTGTAATTGATACTTCCCCAAATTTAAATCTTTTAAATAGAGTAATTTTTTTGGGATCAGATTATTTTGTAACTCCACTTATGCCCGATGCTTTTTCTGTGCAAGGAATTGAAAACCTAGGAAATACTTTTGAAGCATGGAAAGATAATTGGAAGAAAACAGCAAAAGTTTTGGCAAAAGATAAAGGTATACCACATAACAAAGTTTTGGATGGGGAAGGACTTTTTATTGGATATATTGTAAATTCATATAATCAATATTCTAAAAAACCAATCAAGAGTAATGAAGAATGGATTGCTAAAATACCAACATTTATTAAAAAATACCTATCTGAAAAACATTGTCGTAATGGTTTAGTAGAAAAATCTTGGAATAACCCGTTAGCTCTTATTAAAGATTATGGTCAATTGCCGCCACTTGCTCAAATAAAAAATAAGGCCATCTTTAATCTTGATCCAGTAATTGACGGTTTTGAAAATGTTAAGGGTACACAAGAAAATCTAGAACAATCAAAAAAAGAATTCGTCCACCTTTCAGAAAGTATTTTAAATATCCTAAAGAGTTACTAAACTAAAATACTCCACAAAAACTAGACGCACTTTCCGAACAAACAAAAAAACTTGAGGGAGTTTACAAGCATAAGCTGGCGGATTTGGAAGAGTTGAAGAGGTCTATACTAAATAAGGCTTTTAGTGGGGATTTGTAGCCAATATCGTTAACATTAGTACTTTTTTCTTATGTTTTAACGGTATTGGTTGACTTTATCGTTAAAATGACTATAATAGAAGTGTGGCTAATACTTTAAAAGTCTATAAAACAATACAAGAATTACGAGAAAGGTATTATAAAGCTCTTGTTGGCAAAGAGTCTCTTTTGAAGTTGATTGCTGAAGCTGAAGTTTCTGAGCAGGTATATAACTCAAATGCTATTGAAAATAGCACGCTTTCTCTTGAAGAGACGGACAAAATTCTTATGCAAATAGAAGTTGATAGATATATATCAGAAAGAGAAATATTTGAAGCCAAGAATCTTGCTCGTGTAGTCACATACATAGAGACAAAGTCTAAAGAAAGTGAGATAAATTTTGATATTATTTTGTCTTTACATAAAATGCTTATATCAAATATTCGTGATGACATAGCTGGAAGATTTCGAAAAGAAGGTGAGTGGGTGAGGGTAGGTGATTATATTGCACCAAATCCACTTGAAGTAACTAATCGTTTACAAAAAGTTATTACAGAATACAATTCAAACACTAGAGAATCTGTAATAAAAAGAATTGCCAGATTTCATTTAGGGTTTGAATATGTTCATCCATTTTGTGATGGTAATGGCCGTATCGGTCGTGTGTTAAATAATTACTTTTTAATGAGAGGGGGGTATGTTTCTATAAATATTAAATTTATAGACAGAATGATGTATTATGACGCATTTAAAGAATTTCAAACGAAAGGAAAAACTAAAATAATGGAAACTATTGTCGCTAGAGCATTAACTAATAGTTATCACAAGAGGCTCGCATATTTAGAAAATAAAGTAATTATTAATCTATCTGAATATGCTAAGAAAAATAAATTATCTCATGCTAATTTGATAAATAAAGCAAAACGTCAAACGATTGAGGCTTTTGTGGAGAGAGGAATTTGGAAAATTGGTGTAGATAACAAGAAAAAATAATTTATGAACGAATCAGAAACACGAGCAGAATACATTGACCAGCATAAAAATATCAAGGTTTCACCTTGATCTCGAGAGATTATAATCAAGCTGAAATTTTGGTATAATAAAAATATGAATGAGGATAAAAAATTTGTTGTTAGAACAAGGGGTGTTATTATTCACGAAGGCAAGCTTTTGGGTGTGAAGCATCCACACGATACGAGTTTTTGTGCTTTGCCTGGGGGTCATCTTGAGTGGGGAGAAGACATCAAAGAATGTTTACGTCGAGAAATCGTCGAGGAGCTAGGAGTTGTTCCTGAAATTGGTAGATTGCTTTACATAAATAATTTTATGGATGGAGATATTGCGCAATCAGTAGAGTTTTTCTTTGAAATTACCAATTCGCAAGATTATATAAAAATTGAACACATTAAAACAACACACGCATATGAAATTGCAGAAGTGTGTTGGCTTGAGCCAATTGGTATAATACCTATCAAACCTAATCGTTTATGGGAAGATTTTAAAAAAGGAGAAGTTCTTTCTGATGTGATCAGGTATATAGATATGCACAATATAAAATATGAAAACAATTATTAATAAATGGCATTCAATTTTAGATATGTCGAGACAAGATTATGATTGGCACCAGGCTGATGTTTTAGAAGAATTAAGAGAATTTGAAGAAGCGAAGGGTTTAATAGATAAATGGAGTGAATTGTCTGATGTTGCCTATACTTACACACGAGCACACTGGTCTGGACATACAGATATAGAATTTCCCCTAAGCAAGACTAATTTTTATGTTGGGCTTTTATATATGTTTCCTAAATATTCTTTACGCTATGGATTTTACAGAGTTTTAGGAAAAAAAATTGATAAAAATGTAAAATTAAAAGAAGTCCGCAACCCAAATAAAATTGAAAAATTGAAATATATTGCATCAAAATATAATCTAGATCCAGAAAAATTTACAGAAGAAGCAAAGAAATTAATGAGAAAGTGGGTGTTGTTGAAATAATATGATAAATTTTAAGCTGGTAAGGTTTAACCTTGCCATATTGTTTGCATTTAAAATTTTCTCTTAGTATAATTTAGCGAGGAAAAACAATATGAATAATAAAAAAACAAAAAGAGTTACAATTGCTGACTTAGCCAAAATGATAAAGGAGAGTGTTGTTGATCGTATGGCTACAAAAGAAGACATAACAAACATGGCTACCAAAGACGATATCAAAAACATGGCTACCAAAGACGATATAAAGATAATATTGACAGAAATCACAGCTATACACGAAGATAATAAATATTTCAGACAAAGTATATCTACTTTGTATAGTGATGGAATTTCTTATGATAAAAAGATAGACAATCTTACAAGGTTTAACCTTGATGTTGATTAATAATTTTATTTAATTCTTGGTCTCTAACTTCTAATGCAACAATTTAAAGTATACCTCGTTAGGTGTAAAATAACCAAGCGACTTTCTTGGTCTGTTGTTTAGTAATCTTTCCACTCGTTTAATTTCTCTACTCGTAACCTGATTAAAATCAGTACCTTTTGGAAAAAATTGTCTGATCAATCCATTGGTATTTTCATTCGTTCCCCTCTGCCAAGGACTTCTAGGGTCGGCAAAGTAAACTTGCATATTAGTATCAATGGTGAATTTTTTATACAACTTTTTTAGACTTTCAACTATTTGATTTGGGGAATGACAATCTTCTATTTTTTTAAAGATATATTGTTTAAGTTTCAAATTCAAATCTAATTTTCTCTTACCCTCTTTCTTTTTCCTTTGTCTTTTCTTCACTCTTTTTTCTGCAAAGTCCGCTGAGTAAATATTACAAGGCAAGCTATTCCTTTGTATTTCTCTGGTTATAGTGCTTCGATGAAAACCTAGCTGTTTGGCGATTATGCTAGCTGATAAATTGCTAATTATTAATATTTCAATTCGTTTTCTATCTTTTAAACTTAAATTTGTAAATTGCTTCATGTTTCTAGTTTATTATACTAGTAATTTGTTGCAATAGATGTTAGAGTTTAGGAGTTATTAAAAACCTTCCAAGATTTAGAGGAGCGATTTGAAAGTAGAAAAAATGTCCTGCTAGAAATGCGTTATCTCAAATTATCATAAATCAACTAGCAAATAAAATAATCAATTAAGTGTATGCAAAAACAAGAATTTAGGCATAATACCCAAAAATCGTGGCTTTTTTAAGCAGTTGAAACACAAAATACCATTACATTGTAATGGTATTTTGTGTTTTGATATGCTAGATTTTAACTACTATGGTTAAAAAAAAGACATTGTTTGGGGTGTGGAGGTATTAATA
>CALRDL010000025.1 GCA_943354905.1 Candidatus Nomurabacteria bacterium | reverse complement strand
TGTTTATGATCTTTAGAAAAACCACATTTTTTAAACTCGTCACTTTTGAAAGATTCAAAATACAAGGTGGTGACATCATACAAAACAAAAGAGAAATCAAAACCAAATTCTTTCTTTGCAATTTCTACTATTTCTTTTTCAATCTCTTCTTTTGTTTTTTCATCATATTTTACAATTTCTTTATACAAAATATTTTCTGAATGTATTTTATTTAAAAAAGTCTGAAGAAATTCCAAGCTACTTCTTTTGGATTTAGGCTCCAAGATTCTAGTTAGAACAAGATCTTGAAACAAGTTACTAAAGTGTTTTTGGAAATTAAATTTACGATATATTTTTTCTAGAAATTCATATGCATACAAATACAAAAACCCCATGTATTCATAGTTTTGTGAAAAATGATTTTCAAATTTAAAAAGGCTATGCTTATTATTTTCCCCTTCTATCCATATTTTCGCTTTTTCTTTTAAAATAGCTAAGTCTGTTTCATTCTCGGTGCTTCCAAAATGTTTGAGGATATTTCTTTTTCTATGAGTAATGTTAAATACTTGGATGGCTGTTTTTCCACTTTTTGTTCTAACTTCTCTTATTTTTAATAGCATTTACCAATTATATCGTTAGTGCAACAAAAATATGTACTTTTTGGTAAAAAACCCTTGTTTTATATGAAGAGTGAATTTTTTATTTTAAAAGTGGCAGAAGTCGGGACATACTCCAAGGAGTAGGGATAGCTAAAGTCATAAGTAATCCGCCGAGAAGTGCTATATTTTTGTAAAAGTTTATACGTTCCCCCATTCTCATCATCGGATCAGTCACTTTCCAATATTGATGCATCTGGTATGTAGTACCGATCAAGAATACTGAAAGCAAAAGTACAGCCCAACCAGTTCGCACGCCTAATAATATTCCGAGTCCACCCAATCCAAGAATTACTCCAGTTGCATATACAGCAACTGATGCCATAGGCACCCCTTTCGACTGCGCGTACCCGGTCAAAGCTCCATGATTTTTAAAATGGTTATAGGCATTCATCAAGAAATACCCTCCGAACAACGCTCTACCTAAAATAAATAAGAATTCCATAGTTTTATATTATATTAAAATTGATAATACATTAATTATACATTAAATTTAAAACTAAACTTATTATTGAGGGTAGCCCTCAATAATTTGATTTTCCTCAGCCAATTCCTTGTATCTTTTGCTGTCTATCTCCAAATTTAATAAATATTCTGGCATTGAACTCCTATCCAATATTTTTGACTGGGATCTTTCTTCTCCACCATATTCTAAATAACTCGAATATTGATAAGATTTTAAGAATTCATCTTCAGTGCTTTTTATTCTAACAACCTCACTCTTCGGAGTATCTTGAATCATTAATTTTAAAGGATTGAGGTGTATATATGAAAAAATCCAAAGATATTGTGATTCACCTGAAACATGCTGTGATCTAAAAGGATGCATAAAAAGCGGACCACTTCTTTTATATTTTATATTAAAATACATAGAGTAAGCAGTGAGTACTTTCATCATAAATTTACTAATTCCTCCCTCTGTGTGTTCGTATACTAAAATATGGAAATGATTCGGCATCAATACATAACTTAAAATAGACACAAGTGGTTCAGCTCTATCTTCATTAAAGATTTCATTTAACTTGTGAGATTTTAAAAAGTTAGCAAAATTAAAAGAATCCTTTTGATTCATAATATATAATATAGCCACAAATCTCTCATAATCTTTAAAGTTGAGAAAAATTTTTCTTTTCTCAACACCTCGACTATAGAGGTGGTAATATTCATTTTCTACAAATTTTATTTTTCTCTCCATTGAAATATTGTATATTGAGGGCTACCCTCAATAATTTTATATTAACTTTATTTTTTAAATTCTACAAGTTTGCCTGCGTTGATCTCTATCTTTTCAGCTTTCCGAAGTTTTTTGATCTGAGATTTTGGGATTATGTCATAATGTTTAATTCTGTCTAATTTTTTATCTATATACCAAAGATCTTTTTCACTTACCTCCCAACCTTTAGCTAATTTATTTAAATTTAAAACTTCTGAATATTGTCGCAAAGTTTTTCTTCCGTCGTTTAAAAAATATTCATGAAAATATGACATACAAAGTTCACGAATATTTTTATAAACAGGTTCTCGATAACGAAGCACCGTATGATTGGTTTTCGACAACGCTCCCCAAAATTTCCCAACTTTAAAAGGAGTTATGACATGATCATAATCTCCTTTAATAGCTTTTAAATGTAAAATGTACGGGACAACACCCAAATGACAATAGCGAGATAAAATATATGCTCCGAGTAGTGCCCCTTCAAAACAATGAGCTTTTTTAGCTCGCATTGTGCATATTGGCGACATCAAGGTTTCACCTTGATCTTCGAAATTAAAACATAAACTATTCAAATAATCCTGCACTTTGGCTGGGGTATACAATTTTTTTAAAAAAGATATTTCTTTTTTTGTAAAATATAACATATTAAACTATTCACCTATTCGAGAGAATTAAAGATTAAAGAACTTTGAAATCTGAACTAATTGGCAACAATTTTCGCTCTCTTTTTATATGCTCTACAATTTTCTGAACATCTGCTTCTGGAACTTTATTCCCAATTTCTTCCATCCCCAAATAAAGTCTCACAATTGGAATACTGAAACCCGGAATATCCAAATAAATAAAACCGTTAACTAATCTTCTGTACCGTATCCTATCTATATCTGAATTTTCAAAATCTCCTTTCTGTATTAAATCTTCAGAAATTTTATATGCTAAATCAACAGCTACAGTATCATGTGTTGTACTTTCTAATGATTCAAGGGTTATCCTATCAATTACATATCCAAGAAGTAAGGGTCCTTTAGAAAATAGCCCTCTCCCCTCTTTACTTTTATCTTCAGCCTTTTTTATAATATCTTGTAATTCTTTTTGAGTAATTGATTTAAGTTTTTTATATTCTTTTTCATAATCATCTTCTGGTTGAGAAATAAATTCAGCCCTGAATACATTTTTTCCTTTTGGATCAGTAGTATCATCTCCTGCTTTTACTCTGTTTTTAAGATAATCAATAACAACACTCTCACCATAAGAAGGCACAGCCATACGATCATCTTCATCTATTTTTTGTTGATGGCTCTCTGCCCCCCCCTCTAACGCTTTGAGGCGAGCTTCGGTGTCAAAATGATTCTCAGGATTCTCGAAAAATGATTTATTATCCATAAAATATTTATAGCATATATTACCCTCATACAACTATTCACCTATTCGAGCGAATTAGAGATTAAAAAAACCTAAATTTTAAATTATAGAACTAAAAACCAGAACTAATTGGCAATAATTTTCCTAACTTCTGCTTCTGGAACTTTATTGCCTGTTTCTTCCATTCCTATTTCTATTCTCCATTAAATCTTTCTTTATGTTATTTTTTCTTATTCTTTTTTGGCTTCTTGACATCTTTTCGATATGCGTTATTTCCTTTTCCCATATGATTTATACAAACAACTAAGAATTACAAACTCGTCATTTTTGTAATTCATAATATTATTAATAAAGACCTATAAATATTATATCACACTTTTAATTCCTCTCACCTATCTGCTGTCTCCACTTTGTAAATATAAGAAGAAAATCTGCATGGCATTTTTCCTACTACTTTAAAATAATGCTATTGATGATGACAGATTTTAACGGTCGATCACTTTGATTTGTTTCCACACTTTCAATTTTTGTGACGACGTCCATGCCAGATATTACTTTCCCAAAAACAGTGTGTTTACCATCCAAGAAATTATTATTGGCAAGATTGATAAAGAATTGTGAACCATTTGTGTTTGGACCAGCATTGGCCATGGATATTGTCCCGATATCATTTTTATTACTTGCGCTGATTTCATCGGCAAATTTGTACCCTGGTCCGCCTGTACCCCAAAAAGCCATTTTGCTATCGTCTTTGGTTAAAGGATCTCCGCCTTGGATCATAAAACCTTTGATAACTCTGTGGAATTTTATACCATCATAAAAACCCTCACCTGCCAGCTTCATGAAGTTGTCCACAGTATTCGGAGCTTGTTTATCTAGAAATTCTATTGCTACATCACCGTGACTTGTCTTTAATATTGCTGTTTGCATTTTTTTTACTGTTTCTTCTTGATTATCTACATTATTAATATTATTTGTTTCTTCTTTTGCTAAACCTATTTCTTCATTTTTTGTAATTTCAGATTTTTGGAAAGAATCTTGTGTGACTCCAACTTCTTTATCATCTTTTACTAAAAAGAAAATAGTAAAACCAAAAAGCAAAATAACTATCGAAAAACTTATATATTTATTCATGTGATTTTGTGCGAAATTAATCTTCCCCGCCTGCATCAGCTATGCTGAAAGCATTGCGGGCAGGCTTCTTATAAAAATGGGCAACCAAAACGATCGTGATCAAAGCCAGAAAACTCGAGAGAGCAAGCATGGGGATAGATATATATCCGCCAAAAACGGAAACGAGTTGTTGGTAACAGGAAACTCCTGAAGCGTCACAAGGCAAGCTTCCAGCATCAGCGAAATAATATCCGAAATTCTGATAGACGGAAATCAAAAATCCTACACCAAGCAAAGGCAAAGTATATTTTACCACCTTCCTATCTTTGACCCAAGCGGCCATACCAAAAATGAAAACTACTGGAAATAGAAATATTCTTTGATACCAACACAAATAACAAGGCAAGAAACCGATAATTTCAGAATAGATAAGACTGAGAAATGCAGAAATAAGAGCAATCAAGAATCCGAGAGTCAGATAGTGCTTATCTATAAAATCCAGAAAGAAATTCTTCTTTGGTCCAATAAAAAGCAAGAACAATGCAAATACGGAGGTGATCTGGAGCACTATGGCTCCTAAACCTAAAACTATATTTAAATAATGTACATTTTGGATATCCATATTATTTTAAATTATTGTGGTAATACACAACTAGTCTTCTCTGCCAATTCGGCAAATGATATCTTTCCATTCAATCTAGATCCATCAGCAAATTCCCATGTCGGATAGCTATTTACTTTTTTATCTATACATATTTGTAATTGACCTTGTCCATTGGCAGTAGAACATTCTTCATAAGGCAACAACTTTGCAGAAGAACCAAACATCTTTTTCTGAGCTTGGCAATGTGGGCACCAAAAAGCTCCGTAGAATACAGCTCCTTTATCTTTCAAACACATAGCAAATTCGTCATATTTCCCCGGCCCGACAGGTTCTGTTTCCCCTCCTCTGACTAAAACAGTCGCTATTACCCCTAAGAACAAAAGCCCCACAATAGAAAGAAATATTTTTACATTATTATCCATATCAAAATAATATCAATTTAAAAAAATTAAAGCAAGGAAAGTCTTGTCTAACGCAAGATGATACCCAAATGAAAATGGAATATAACGCAAAATGAGCCCGAAATAGGCTCAAATGCGGTCTATTCGTCATACTAGTGATTGTATGAAGATCATTATGAATGACGAGAACATTGTAAGTATTACACAACTTAAGTCGTTCCTGAAAGAGGTTGCTGTAGTCAATTTTAGTATTAACAATATCGGGAACAAAAACAAACAAGAAATGTATGACTGGGTCGTTACGGTAATACAAAAGTTTAGATATTTTTCTTTGAAAAAGAAAGAAAAAATATTAGTGCTTGATTACATAGGAAAGATAACAGGTAGGTCGAGACCACAGATCAAGAAATTAATCAAGAAGAAAAAGAAGTTTGGTAAAATAAAGTTAAGTTTAGTTAAGAAAAATACGTGGCCGGTTTTATACAATACTAGTGATATTTCAAGGTTAATCGAAACAGATAATGCTCATGGTAGACTCTCGGGTCCTGCAACTAAAAAAATATTGGTTAGAGAATACAAAATCTTTGAAAAGATTTCCTACGAGAGAATTGCCCGAATTTCAGTGCCACATATTTACAACTTAAGAAAGAAAAGACAGTATACTTCGAACATTCTTTTCATCACTAAAACTCAAGCAGTGAACAGAAATATTGGGGAACGCAGAAAACCTCGTCCAGAAGGAAAACCAGGCTATTTAAGGATAGATTCAGTCCATCAAGGAGACAAAGAGAAAGAGAAAGGTGTGTATCATATCAATCTAGTGGACGAAGTTACTCAATGGGAAATCATTGGTTGTGTAGAAGGAATCAGTGAATATTTCTTAGCTCCACTACTAAAAGAATTACTTCATCGATTTCCTTTTGTGATACTAGGATTCCATTCAGACAATGGTAGTGAGTATATCAATCAGGTAGTTGAAAAAATTCTCAAAAAACTTTTGATTGATCAAACAAAATCGAGATCACGGAGAACTAATGACAATGCTTTAGTAGAATCAAAAAATGGAGCAATCATTCGCAAACATATGGGGCGTAATTACATACAGAAAAAATATGCAAAACTAATTAATTTTTTCTATCGAGAAAATATGGATGACTATTTGAATTATCATAGACCATGTGGCTTTGCCACTGACTATGTCGATGATAGAGGTAAGATTAAAAAGAAATATGAAACCTATATGACACCTTATGAGAAATTAATTTCAATTCCAAATTATGAAAAACATCTAAAACCTGAGATATCGATATCATCTCTCCAACTAATTTCTGTAGAACAAAGCGACAACGAATGTGCTCAAAAAATGCAAATTAACAAGTCGAAATTATTTAAAAACTT
>CALRDL010000024.1 GCA_943354905.1 Candidatus Nomurabacteria bacterium | reverse complement strand
CGGGCAATCTCCGCTATAGCGGAGATTGCCCGCCTCTGAAATTCTACCACAGTAAATTTATTTTTTGGATTTGCAACATCGAGCAAGTGATGAGAAACACCTCTCTGGTTCTTTTTCGTAATTTTCCCTGTTCCTATATCCAGATTTTTATAAACTTGGCGGGAATCTCCAGAAATTATTTCTCCATTTACTAGAAGGGCAATTTTTACAGCGAGATCACTTTTGCCCGTAGCTGTCTGTCCGAGAATGACGATAACTTTTTTCATTTAGTTTTTGATTATTTTTATATCTGCGCCAACAGAGTTTAATCTTTTAGCTATTTCTTCATAACCTCGATTTATCATATAAACATTTCGAAGTATCGAAGTTCCTTTGGCTCCGAGCATAGCTAGCAATATCACCATAGATGGACGTAAGGCTGGAGGACATGTAATATCTGCAGGCTTTAAAATAGTACCTCCTTTTACATAGAGTCTGTGGGGATCTTTCAAGATTGTATTTGCTCCCATTTTATTTAATTCTGTCAGATAAATTGCCCGTTTTTCATAGGTCCAATCATGGATTAGGGTTTGACCTTTGGCTTTGATTGCAGAAATCACAAAATAAGGTAAGTTGTCCATATTTATCCCTGGATATGGATTGGCATGAATTTTATCATCAAGGGCACTCAGTTTTGAAGGATACACAGTGATATCTACTAGATTGGTTTCTTTATTTTCGGCTTTGTAAGTTTTACCAATTTTAAACTTGAGTCCCATTTTTTTCAATTTATACAATTCAAGTTCAAGAAAGTTTATCGGTGCACGAGTGATAGTCAAAGTAGAGTCAGTAGAGATCCCAGCAGTGATGAGAGTCATGGATTCTATCGGATCTTCACTATTATAATATTCTATATTCTTATTTATATTCTTCACCCCATAAATGATCAATGTCGAAGTACCTATTCCTTCTATTTTTATTCCGCATTTTTGTAAGAAAAAACATATTTCTTGAACTTGATAATTTGAGCTTGCAAACTTTATAATTGTTTTTCCGGGGATTAGTGCCGATGCGGTCAGAATGTTTTCTGCGGGAGTATCTCCAGCTTCATACATAATTATTTCCGCAGGAGTTAATTTTCTATGTTTTATTCTATAGTCATTTTTTGTAACTTCGATATTTATTCCGAGCTCTTCTAGAGCGTAACTGTGGGCTGCGATAGTGCGTTTGCCTAGACTGCAACCGTGGGCGTGAGGAATATTAAAAGAAGAAAAATAATGAACGAGTGGCCCTATAAACATCAGAATCGAACGTGTTTTTATGGCAGAGTCCTTATTTAAGTTTTTTAAATTAAATTTTTTTGGTGGATTTATTTCTATAGTGTTTGTACCGATCCAAGCTATCTTTACTCCAATACTTTCTAATATTTCCACAATTCTGTTTACTTCCTCAATGCGAGCTATGCCATGCAGGGTAGTTTTCCCTCTATTTAAAAGAGAGGCACATAAAAGACCGACTGAACCATTTTTGGAATAACCGGTGCGGATGCTTCCCGAGAGTTTTTTACCACCGTGAATTTCAAAATCTATAGAATTTTTTATTTCTCTCTTCATTTTTTTGTGCCCAGGGAGAGAATCGAACTCTCATGATGTTGCCACCAATAGATTTTGAGTCTATCGCGTCTACCAATTCCGCCACCTGGGCAAAATAGTGGATAAGTTTTCCACATTTATACTTTACTAAAATTTTATGTTAAAATCAATCCATGTCAAATTTATATTCCAATTCAATTTTCTGGATCGATACAAACAAAATTAAACCAAACCCATATCAACCCCGCCGTGAATTCGATGAAGCTCGACTTCAAGACCTAGCCGACTCTATAAAACAATACGGAGTTCTTCAGCCTCTCACTGTCTCTCGAGTAGAAGTAGAGAAAGACACTGGTGGACTCGTCACTGAATACGAACTCATAGCAGGCGAGCGTCGACTTCGAGCAGCCATCTTGGCTGGAGTTCCCCAAGTGCCTGTGATCATCCGTGAAGGTGATACAGCCATAATGAAACTCGAGTTGGCTATCATTGAAAATTTACAAAGAGAAGATTTGAATGCTGTCGATCGTGCTCGTGCCTTTGCTCGGCTTGCTACAGAATTTAAATTTACTCACAACGAAATCGCCAAAAAAATGGGACGAAGTAGGGAATATGTTTCCAACACTTTGCGTATTTTATCGCTACCTGAAGAAATAACAAATGGACTTTCTGAAGGTAAAATCACCGAAGGGCATACTCGTCCGATACTTATGTTAGCGGATCATCCAGAAGAGCAGATGGTTCTATTTAAAGAAATTGTTTATAAAAAAATCACAGTGCGTGAAGCGGAAAGGTTGGCTCGCAAGATCGCTTATGACAGGGTTCGAAAGAAGGAGTTTATGCCGGATCCAGAGATCACCGAACTCGAGGAAGAATTTCAAGAAAAACTTGGTACTAGAGTTCATATAGATCGAAAAGAAACTGGCGGACAAATCAAAATAGATTTCTTTTCTACTGAAGATCTGCGAGAGATTTTAGAATTAATTCATAAATCTGAAAGTGAAAAATCTGCGACAAATATGCTTGAAAATCATATCGCAAAGGTTTCTCCAAAGGTAGCAATAGATCAGTCTGCCACACTGTTATCGGGTGAAGATATTTTAAATACTGATGTTGATACAGCCTTGTTGGACGATAGAGATAAAGAAGAAAGAAAAGAAGACGACGCTAATTTATATAATATTTCAAACTTTAGCTTGTAGAAAAATTTCTCTCCCTAAGATTTTCCAAAAGACATGAGTTTTTTAAGCAAACTATTTTTTTCTAGATAAGCTTTGATGTGTTTTTTAGCAATTGTAGTTCTGGCATATTCCAACCATTTTTGGGATGGATGACAATCTTTTTTGTCGACTATTTCTACTATGTCTCCATTTTTTAATTTAGAAAATATCTGAGACATTTTTCCATTTATTTTAGCTCCGGCAATATGGTTGCCTATGTCGGTATGTATAGAATATGCAAAATCTATCGGTGTCGAATCTTCTGGTAAGTCCACGACATCTCCCTGTGGAGTAAAAATAAAAATACGATCATTAAAAAAGTCCATCTTTAAGTGCTCGATAAATTTCTTTGGTTCTCCTTCAATTTTATTCAAGTCTTGTAGTTCTTCTATCCATTTAAATTTAGACTTATCATCTTGAGCTTTTTTCCCACCAGTCTCTTTGTAGGCAAAATGGGCCGCGATACCATAGGCTGCTTCGGCATGCATTTCTTTGGTTCTAATTTGTATTTCGGCTATACCACCAGAACCAGTAAATATCGTGGTATGGATAGATCTATAACCGTTTGGCTTAGGGACAGCGATGTAGTCCTTGATTCTACCAGGTAGCGGATTCCAAAGTGAATGCACTATACCGAGTACTCTATAACATTCTTCTATACTGAGTACTACAACCCGCAGGGCCACAATGTCATATATCTTTTCTATATCCATCTCGCGTTTCTTCAATTTCTTCCACAAACTATATTTGTGTTTCATCCGAGAGTTGATTTCTACAACTTTTATCTTATTCTTCTTCAATTCTTTCTCGAGTTCTTTTTGGATTTCTAGCAAATTCTTCTCATATAAATCTTTTTTTTCTTTTATTATTTCTTCAACTTGGGCTGATTCTTCCGGATAAACATAAGGAAAAGCCGCGTCTTCGAGTTCACCTTTCAATTTACCCATACCAAGTCTGTTGGCGAGTGGCGCATAAACTTCGATGGATTCCATGGCTATGCGAGCTCTTTTATCTTGGCGGACGAACTGTAATGTTCGCAAATTATGAAGTCTGTCTGCAAATTTAATAATAACCACCCGCAGATCATGAGCGATAGCCACGAAAAATTTTCGGAGACTTTCTACATGTCTCTCGTGTCCACGATATTTTAGAGTTCCGAGTTTGGTGACACCTTTCACCAAGAAAAGAATTTCTTCTCCAAATTCTTTCTGCATTTCTTCTTCAGTAACTTCTGTGTCTTCAAGGACGTCATGTAAAAGTCCAGCTGCAATAGTCCCAGTATCCATACCAAAACTGGCGAGGATTTTTGCAGTTTCAAAAACGTGGTTGAAATACGGTTCACCACTCATCCTTTTTTGACCAGTGTGGGCTTTTTCACTAAACTTATAGGCTTTATTTATAAGCTCTTCCTCTTTTTTATTTACACCTCCCACCATAAGGTCGGTGATTTCCTTGACGCTTGGCATAAACGGATTATAGCATTTTTTGAAATTTGTGCAGATTTTAGTTTAATCCTCAATTTTCTTTATTTTATGCGGGTTATGCATTAAACAAGCTTTGCTTGAGCATCGCTCCGGGATGGTCTTTGTGCCCTCCATCATCAAAGATCCGCATTCTTTACAGATGTTGCCTGTTGGCTTGGCTTTGATGGCAAATTTACAATCCGGATAATTTGAACAAGAATAAAAAATCCCAAATCTTCCACGACGCTCAGAAATATCTCCGACTTTACAAGTAGGGCAGGTGACACCAGTGCGTTTCTTGGCTTCTTCGGCTTCGTCTTTTTTTATAAATTTACATTTTGGGTAACGTGAACAAGAAATAAAACTTCCGCCTCCGTCACGTCTTTGTTTGATGACGAGTTTGCCACCATAAACTTTTCTCTTTTTTTCTCCTATCTGCACGGGCAGGCCACAATCTGGACACATCTCACCAGTTTCTTCGGGACCTTTTAATTCTGTGCCATCGAGCATAAGAGCACCTTCGCAATCTGGATATTTCGAACACGAATAAAATTTCCCCCCACGAGAAAGTTTGATTATCATCGAACCTCCACATTTTGGACATTTTGTACCTTCGGGCGCATCGCCGAGATTTGTAGCTTTTTCAAGTTTATCTTTTTCTTGGACTTCTTTTAAAAATGGCCCGTAGAAATCTTTCAAAGTTTTTTCATATTCACGTTCACCTAGAGAAATTTCGTCCAATTTGTTTTCCATTTCCGCAGTAAAAGTATCGGAAATATAATTCATAAAATTCTTTTCCAAGAAATCTGATACAACTTCACCAGTATCAGTAGGGAATAAAGTTTTTCCTTCTTTACGAACATAACCTCGATCTTCGATAGTCCGCATGATGGAGGCATAAGTCGAAGGGCGACCTATATCCCGACTTTCGAGTTCTTTGATCAGCCCAGCTTCGCTATATCTGCCCAGTGGTTCGGTAAATTTTTCTTCACTTGTCAAATCAATTAGTTTTAATTTTTCCCCCGCCTTGCAAAGTGGTAATTCTACGTCTTCACCACGAGCCCCAGTGTCAACAGCAAGCCAGCCAGGAAAAAGCAGTCTTGAACCAGTAGCAGTGAATGCTGGAATTTCCCCACATGTCGGACATGTGGATTCCACATGTCCGACATGTGGGGTTTCTACTCGAGCCGTAATTTTTGTTTTTAATAATTTAGCATCAGACATCTGTGAAGAAACGGCTCTCTCCCAGATGAGTCGATAGAGTCGGTCTTGCTCTTCCTTACCTGTATGAAGTTTTTCTATGTGAGTCGGGCGGATAGCTTCGTGAGCTTCTTGTGCATTTTTGGATTTGGTTTTATAAATATGCACTTGCATATATTTTTCACCATATTCTTTTTTGACAAAAGATAAAATCTGAGCTTGAGCAGAGGCTCCTAAATTTGTACTGTCTGTACGCATGTAGGTGATGTGCCCAGCTTCGTAAAGTTTTTGGGCTATTTGCATTGTGCGGGAAGGGGAATAGCCAAGACGAGAACTCGCTGTTTGCTGGAGAGTCGAAGTAGTAAACGGTGCCCGCGGGACTCTCTTTTGTTCAGATTCTTTTACATCTTTGACAAGCCAAGTTCCACTTTTCCCTGCAGTCATAATTTTTTCCACAAGTTTAGGATCTCGGGGTTCTTCGGTGCACTCGAGTAAAAGCTGGCTCCCCAAGGCAAGACCTTGAATTCCTTTTCCGCCAGGAGTTTCGAATAATCCAAAAATTCTCCAATATTTTTCTGGAATAAACGCTCGGATTTCTCGTTCGCGTTCCATGATGATACGAAGAGCTGGGGATTGAACTCGTCCAGCCGAGAGTCCGTAACGAACTTTTTTCCAGATGAGTCCGGAGAGGTCGTAGCCCACAAGTCGATCCAGAACTCGACGAGCTTCTTGAGCTTTGCGTAGATTGGTATCTATTTTGCGTGGATGTTTTAATGCTTCCAGAATAGCATCTTTTGTTATTTCGTGGAAAGTAACTCGCTCTATCGGGGCTTTTACTTTCTTATCAGATTTTAAAAGTGTTTCTATATGCCAGGCTATGGCTTCGCCTTCGCGGTCGGGGTCTGTCGCGAGCAGTATCTCGCTCGCTTTTTCGGCGAGGTGTTGGAGTTCATGGACAACTTTTTCCTTTCCTTTTGAAATTTCATAATATGGAATAAATCCAGCTTCTATATTGATCGCTTTTTTATTTGATTTTGGTAGATCCCGAACATGACCAACAGATGCGCGCACAGTAAAAGCACCTTCCAAATATTTTTCGATAGTTTTTGCTTTCGATGGGGATTCAACAATTAATAATTTCATTTAACACAGTATTACATGAAATATAATTCTATTGCAAATAAATTTAAAAACTTGCACGGATCTCCCCGAGTTCTTCTTTGATCAATTCTTTTATTTCCATTACGGACAAAAGAGCATTTGCTTCACCTGTCGGCATTTTCATCGCTCGGATCAATTCATCACGCGACATTGGTTCGCTAAGAATTTTCAAGACAGATTTTTCTTCTGGTCGTGCATCATCAAAAAGACTTTGTTGTTTACTTTCTTGATCTATTTTAAATCCGAGAGCTTCTAAAATATCCTCGCTACAAGTGATGGGGGTAGCACCGCTCCGTATCAATTTATTTGTACCTTTTGAGTAATCAGAATTTATTTGTCCAGGCACAGCCAGCACTTCACGATTGTAATCCAGCGCCATTCGTGCTGTGATCAATGTTCCAGATTTTTCTTGCGCTTCGATGATGAGGGCTGCTTTGGACAATCCGGCCACGAGTCTGTTTCGCATTGGGAATGTATAATAAGCGGCTTTTAAATTTGGCTCAAATTCAGAAATTATACAGCCACCAGCATCCACTATTTTTTTAGCCAATTTTAAACTACTCGGAGGGAAAAATACTTCTTCGGAAATTCCAGAACCCGGAAATGCTACAGCAACCAGTCCGGTATCTAGAGCGGCTTCGTGAGAAAGTGCATCGATGCCAACTGCAAGTCCTGAAACTATGGCGATAGGATATCCTTTTAATCCTAAAATTAATTTTCTTACAACATCTTTTCCATAAGAAGTGCATTTTCGCGAGCCGACCACAGCCAAACACACGATATTTTCTTCTGGAAGTTTTCCAGCGATGTATAGTTTTGTCGGAGGTTGTGGAATTTCACGGAGTATTTCAGGTATTTCTTTTCCTGTAAGAATTTTTAATTTAAATGTCATAAATATTTCTTACTTTTCATTATAACAACTTTAATATATAATGGAAATTATGTTAGACATCAAATTTATACGCGAAAATAAAGATATAGTCGAGGCCGGAGCCAAGAAAAAGCATGTCGAAGTAGACATCGAAAGGTTGCTTGTCCTCGACTTTGAGCGTTTGGAAGAAATGAAAGGTATCGAAAGTCTCCGCTCAGAGGTAAATAAAGTTTCAAATGATATATCTAGGAATCAGGAAACAGCCCTCAAAGTTCAGCTCATCGAAGAAATGCGTATTGTGAAAGATGATATAAAAACACGAGAGGAAAAATTGAAAACGATAATGGAGGAGTGGCAAAAGTTGATGTTGAAAATTCCAAATATTCCATCTGTGGATACTCCAGAAGGTAAAGATGAAAAT
>CALRDL010000023.1 GCA_943354905.1 Candidatus Nomurabacteria bacterium | reverse complement strand
GGTGGTATTTTAATACCATATTATCAACCCATTTTTCTTTTAATTACGTGGTAAATTTCTCCTCCAATACAAACTCTTGCATTACATAGCATAATTTTATTTTATAATGCTATATTTTTGAAAACAATGGTGGCTGTCCCCTTTAAATCAGATGGCTAGTTTTCTTTTACAATAAACAAATCAACCATCTCTGCTAAATATTTTTGTTCAAACACAAAAATAATTTCTGTGCGTGTGGTGATAGTTTCTGCTAAGGGTATTCTTTTCTGTGCAATTCTTCTAATCAAAGAAAAGGTTATATTTGGCATTGGATAGTATTATGTATTTTTGCGTTAGGCAAGACCTAACGCAAAACCTTGCTAATCCATTTAAAACTTAACAACTGAGCGGAGACGGTGAGATTCGAACTCACGGTCCCTTGCAGGACTCTCGTTTTCAAGACGAGCGCGTTAGACCTCTCTGCCACGTCTCCGCTCAAATGTCAAGCTTACTACTTTTATATTGGTTCAATCCAGTATATTCTTTTTAATTTATTTTTCAATCTTTTTTCTCAACCAACTTTTTTCTAAAAAATGTTCTTCATAATGACAGTTTGGGCAGATAAGCGCTAAATTACCAAGATCATTATTATTTCTGTTCCGATCTCTATGGTGTACTTGCAATATTTCGTATTTACTATAACTACACCTTTCGCATTTTTTACCCCTTGCTTCCAGTAATCTAATTTTAAGTCCTCTTTGATATTTTACCTTATCTCTGGGGCTGGCACCCTTATATTTAATTCCAGTTCTTTGTATATTAGAACAACTTCTACTGCAAGTTTTTTTATTGAATTGAGCTAAAATTAATTTTCCGCAAATAACACAAGGTTTTTCTTTTCTTGAAGAAATACCGTAACAAATTGAACCACAAAAGACTCTACCTTTATTCATTTTTATTTCAAAAGGTCTTCTGTAAATCTCCTTTTTACAAATATTACAGTTAGTATTTGGATGTCTTGTATGCTCCTCGGCCACTCATCCAGTATACCACAAGTTTAAGAAATTATTTAGCGATTTTAATGATGCCCATGATCGTGATGATCTTCGATTTGAGCTTGTGTTTTCTTTTCTCCCATCGTATCTCTCCATGCATTTCTAAAATCTTGCTCTATCTCGGCCCAGTTTCTATTTGCAATTTTTAGAACATAATATATTTCCAAAATACTGAAAGTATTTAATATGAGCAACATTACAAACCATTTCTTCTGATTATGTTTCACTGCTAACCAGACAGCATAGATCTTCCAAGGGATAGTCCAAAGGGCGATAATTACTAGAAATATATTTGCAAGGATATTTATATTAAATGGCAGATACATATAAGGTGATGTTAGGATAATATCAGAAAAAGGTTTTTTATGCTAGCATTTAGACATGATATCAAAAGGACGATTTTTGGGGATTGATTACGGAACCAAACGGATTGGTTTGGCTATTTCTGACGAAAATGGTAAGTTGGCTTTCCCAAAAGAGATCGTTTTGAATGATAAAGACCTTTTTAAAAATATTGGAGAGATTTTAGAGAAAGAGAATATTTCTGAAATCGTGGTAGGGGAGTCTGTAGATTTTTCTGGAGCATTGAATATTTTATCCGCTCGAATTGAAGTTTTTATTTTGGAATTGAGTGAAAAATTTGGTTTACCTATCCATAAACAAAAAGAATTCCTATCCTCTGTCGAGGCACGTCGGTCCCCAAATGCCAAAATAGAACAAAAAACTTCAAATTCTCATAGTAGAATAAAACAAATAAAATCTGGACGGGTAGATTCCAAAGCAGCAGGAATAATTTTGCAGAGGTATCTTGATAAGATAAATAAACAAAAAGAATAAGAAAATAGCAAAAACTATTCAGTTATCGTATAATATTCTTATGTCTAGACATTCATTTAATAGATTTTTCTTTAGGATTTTTCCTGTACCAAAATTTCTATCTCCTTCTTCTTTTGGTCTAGATATTTCTGATGAATCTTTAAAATTTTTAGAACTTGTAAACACTAAAAATGGAATTAAAGTCGGTCGACATGGAGAGAGAGCTATTCCACTCGGTGTTATCGAAGCAGGAAAAATAAAAGATCCCAAGAAAATAGAAGATATTTTACTTTTACTCAAAAAAGAACAAGGTGTGGAGTCTGTCCGTGTGTCTTTGCTCGAAGAACAGGTCTATCTTTTTAAGTTGAAGTTAGAAAAAGAAGGTTTGGTGAGTATTCGCGAGAGCATTGAGCTTGCTTTGGAAGAACATATTCCGATTCAAGCCGTCGACGCTATTTTTGATTATGAAATAATTAGCCAAGATGATAAAAATATAGAACTTCAAGTGGCTACGATTCCTAAAAATGTTATTGAAAGTTATTTAAATATATTTAAGAATTCAGGGGTAGCTGTTCAGTCATTTGAACTTGAAGCTCAGGCTATCTCGAGAGCTGTAGTAAAAGAAGGCGACATGGAGACTTATATGATCATGGATTTTGGGGAAAGACGCACTGGTATTTTTATCGTTTCAAGGGGTGTAGTGATGTTTACTTCGACCCTCGATATGGGTGGGGTAATGTTGACTGAGATGATTGCTAAAAATTTCAAAGTAAGTATAGAAGAAGCAGAAAAAATGAAGAAAAAATTTGGTCTTCAGCGAAACATAGAAAACAAAGAAATATTTGCCGTGCTTTTAAATAGCGTTTCCATACTTCGTGATGAATTGATGAAACATTTCTTATATTGGCATACTCACAAGGATAATGATGGGAAAAATAATCCAACAATAAATAAAATAATTCTTTGTGGTGGGGATTCCAATTTAATAGGTCTCTCAGAATATCTGTCTATAAGTATGAAAAGCAAAGTCGAGATGGCGAATGCTTGGGTGAATGTTATAGAAAAAGAAAATTATGTTCCGGATATAAATTTTAAACAGGCTCTCTTGTTTGCAGCGACTATCGGGTTGGCTCTGCGAGATTTTAACAATAGACAATAGTTTTTTATAAATTCATGATTAATTTTATTCAAAAAGAAGGAAAGAAGAAAATGATAAAATCCTTTTATTTTAGGACTATAATTTTGTTTTTAACAATGGTGGCTTGCATCACCCTAGTCGCTGTATTTTCTACATTGCCGGCATATTTTATGTCTTCAGTCAAAGTCGGTATCAGTGGAAATAAACTTGAGGTACAAAAACTCGAACCAGTCCCTCTACCTGATCAACAGACTATGAGTTTAGTCCAGGAACTTAATCAAAAACTCAACATAATAGAACAAGCCAGAAAAAATCAATTTACTATTTCTAAAAATGTGATCAGTGCCATAATTCTAAAAAAAATTCCGAGTATAAAAATCACAGATATTTCTTATCAATACAATTCTTTGCAAGAGAAAAAAGTTAGTATTCAGGGCACGGCTCCGTCTCGTGAAGTCCTGCTTTTATTCCGACGGGCACTTGAAGACGATGTCGCTTTCAAGCAAGTGGATCTTCCAATCTCTAATTTCGTCAAAGGATCGAATATTAAATTTTATTTGAGTTTAATTCCACGCCCGAACGACCAATAAGTCGGACAGGTATCAAAAATATGCAAAACGATTTTCCTAAAACTATATTTTTTTCTTCCATACTTCTTCTCTGCTTATCCTTAGCTTTGTTTTTTTATTTTTTCAAAGTAACAAATAAAAACTACGAAGAATTTACTCTCAAAGAGTCCGAGTGGCGGATCGAAACTAAACATAGAGATGAGATAAAATCCATGGAGCGTTCAGTAAAAATAATAAAAAAAGAGATCACAGAACTCGATGCTCATTTTGCAAAGAGCTCTGATGTCGTGCCTTTCTTGGGTACTTTAGAAGATTTTGCGAAAAAAGCTGGAGTAACAGCTGAAATAACTTCTGTGGATATGCCAAAAGAAGGCAATATACTTATGGTGGGCTTGATGGCTTCTGGTTCTTTCAATAGTTCATATAAATTTTTAACTCTTTTAGAAAATTCCCCTTATGAACTCGAAATTATTTCGATGGAGATGAATAAAGAAGGGTCTGGCACAGGTACCATTAATAAATCTTCAAAATGGTTAACAACATTAAAAATAAAACTTTTAAGTTTTGTGAAATAAATTCAAATGAAAATAAATTTTTTTAAAAAAGAAAAAAATATTAAAAAAGAAAACTTACGATTTGATATAAGTTTATACTGGAAGATATCTGTTTTTATTATGTTGTTTGTTATACCTTGGGTGATGTTTTTCGGGTATTCTTTTTTTATGAAAATAAATAAAGAGCCAGTATTAGAAGTAGATGGTACTAGCGGACAAATAGAAAAAATAAGAAAAGACAGGATTAATAAAGTTTTAGAATATTTTTCTTTAAAAAATCAAAAGTCTGAACAAATTCTGACAACACCCTCATCGATTGTTGACCCCTCGATCTAAAATATATTTTACTTCTTCAATTTAAATTCTCGAAGGAGTTTCTATTTCTACTGGTTCAGCTAACGGCTCATTTACTGGTATTTGAGCCGTTTGTGGCTTGGGCTTGTAGGTGAAGCGTTTTCCTGCGTCCGTCCGTAGCTTTCAGCCGAGGAGGATTCGGGAATTGGGTTTTTTCGTTCTCGGCCATAAAGAATAAATAAATCAAGATTGATTCCTCAATTCATCCCATTTTTGAACGACACTTAAAATAAGTTCCTCGTTTTCATTAAGAGTTTCTCCATTTTTTGCCTTCAAAGCTATTTCGGTTAATCTTCTATTGGTTTCCAAGAACAGAGCTTCCATAGCCGTCATAAAACCAACATCATGATTCATGTGTTCGTTATGAGCTAACTCATGAGTAAATATTCCTACTGCTTCTAAAAAACTTTGGTCTAATTCTTTTTCATGAATACCAATAGCCTCTCGATTCATATTGATTCCGGTCGTGCCAGTTCCTCTAAACACGAATAATTTATTTTGTATAGCCACGCCATTCGTTAAGTAAGCATAAATTCTCAATAATCCTAGTTGTGCTAATTGTCTTGGTTCTGGATCAAAGATCATTTCAAAATCTTGCACTTCTCCGTCAGGATTCATTTTATTGATAGCAGCTTCCAAAGTATTTTTTAGAGATTTCAATTCAGATAAAGCTCCCTGTTCTGCTTCACCAGCAGTGCTTATGGCTTTTGCTACCGCTATTTCAGCTTGGTTGTATGCGGACACGATTTCTCCGATAGTTTTACCTGTAATATAACCCGCACTTTCTTCTGCTAACTGGTTTGCTTGTGCAGAATCCCTCCACTCCTTATATTTTTCCATCGCACTTTTCTCTCCGTTTGTTGAGGGTTCTGTTTTATCAGAAATTTCTTGCAGTTTTTTAACAGCATCTTTTATGCCCGGAATAGTTTTTTCCGAATCATCTAGCTGTTCGTCGCTCAAGACAGCCCCTTTTTCTTTTATAACCACAGGTATAGTTTTTCTAATGTCGGGTTTTTCTGCTCCTGTTGTGGTTTCTGGTCTAGGTTCACTTTGCATGACGGCTACTTCTTTAACAGGGGTTTCTACAATAGGTTGAGTAGTTTGCTCTCCATTTTTTAACAATCCTAGTAAAATAGAATGTTCGTCTTCCAATTCAAATTCAATATACACCCCTTCATCACTGGAAGCTTTTAAGTTTCTAACAAAAAGCGTAGATTCTTCGAGTGTTGAATCAAAAGTATTATCAAAGGTTGTTACATATTCGCCTTGTGCTAAATATATTTTTTTGAAAATTTGTTTTTCCAATCCTGCAAATGCTACGCCTCTTAAAAAATAAAGCAGTTTCTGGGTATCTGTCTTTGGGTTAGGCAACACTTTTGATAAAAGTTCTTTGGGTAAATCAATACCTAATCTAATTCTTACTACATTTGGTTTTTCAGAGTTAAAAATTATTTCAGGGCTATTTTTGCTAATCCTTTCTTTTATGGCGCCAATTAACTGCTCTGGTTTCAGTTTACTTAAATCTTCGTAGGCCACTTCTATTCCGCTTTCTTCAGCTATTTTTTCTAAACCACTATTAGCTCTATATGAATCCGGCTTTTGGTTTGTAGCCATTTCCAAATTACTCAACTTACTACTCGCTCTCGGCATCCCTAAAGATTCGAAGAAATTCGGACATAAAGTATATCCTTGTTTTCGTAAGTCGTCTGCCTGCGCCTTAGTTAAAGAATGATCTGTGGCTAAATACTTTTTATCGCCAAAAATTTTAGAAAATTCTTCTTTTTTATACTTTGAATTAAATTGTAAATTTCTCACTAAACCTTGCACTAAAACCATCGCCCCTGATCGCTCGTCAACATCAGCAGACCAAATAGACTCGGACGCTTTTAGTTGGTCTAAGGTTTGCTCAACCGTCATTGACTGAATTAAATGAGATAGATACATACCCAATTCATAAGATTGAACTGGTGGTCTATCAACACTCATTTTGTAAGCAGTATTGTTAAGTTGAATAGTTACATATTCAGGACCTACCCAATAATCTTGAGCAGTTTTTCCTTTTGATCCATAATTCATTACTTGGCCGTTGATAAAAAGTCTTCCTCGAGAAGTTTTTCCCTCAACTGGCGGTAACCATTTAATTGCTCCCTTATTATTTTTGAAATCTGGATTTTGTAAATACTCGTTCCTTTCACAAACGCCTAATTCTTCAAATTGATCTAAGGCAGCTATAACTTCGGGATTATCTGTTTCAATGATGTAAGAATTTCTGCCATGTTCTCCATTCGCTCTTAATGCCGCTATTAACCAATCATGTCGCATAGTTCTAGTGTTTGGTGTTTTTGATTTCTCAAAATTTTTTTCAATGTCTTTATTCATCGAACCAGCATTTGCGAGTTCGTAGTTTGCAACCCAGTTTTCACCATGAATTTCAAATCTATTAACTCTAAAGTCGCGAAGATATCGAATTGCAGTTTGTTTTAATCCAATTCCGTTTCCGCCAGCAGTGTTTGTGTCTGCGGGTTTCTCAGAGTGAGGGCTTATTATTCCAGTAGGGTCAGGAAATGGCCATTCGCCAGTAACAGTGAACCTAGTTTTTCCGTCAGCTAAAACTTCACGCTTAACAACTACGCCATTTAGCGTACCAGGAGCTTGAGGATTGTGGTCAATAAAATTTTGAACCAACTCTCTTGATAACCAAGCTGCATTATATTCATCGCGAGATTTATCAATAAAGCTATCGGTAGCAACTGGGTGAACTTCTTGATTTCTAAATTTTTTGTAGTACCAACGAATTAAACCATGATCTGTGCCGACACTTTCTAAATCATCAATTCCAGATTGATATCTTTCTAGCGCCGCTTGGATAGCTTCCTTTCCTCTTTCAAGTTGACCCACGGCTTTTTCTTTCAAAGCGTCTGCTTGCCCAGATAGTTGATCGGATTTTCCCGTAATTCTACTTTTTAATCCCTTACTTTCTTTTCTTTTTTCTGCACTTTGCTTGCGAGTACCCTTAATCTGCTCAGCCAACTGGTCTCTTTGCTTCTGTATTTCAAATGGAAATCTGTTAAATTCTGGCATAGTTTTTCGCTTGTTAATTGAACTAACTATAACAGATAATTTTCTCTCTTTCAATGCCTGCCTGATAATCCCGCCCGCATTCCTTCCCAGACTTTCTGCGGGTCAAACCCCGAATCTCGCCGAATTTCAAAAAACATTAATCGTTAAAAATGTATCTTATACTCAAATATTTGTTTGGTTGTGGTGCCGTATTCTTGAATTAGTCCGAACGCACTTTTCCGAAAAAATCCCCCCGCGAAAATTTGGAAAGGCATCTTAGTAGTGGGCGGTGACAATTTCAAGTTTTTCTTTGGCAGCATTAATAATATTAGAAGGATCGATTATTGTAATTTAAAATCAAAGTTTATTTGTAAATTGATATTTGCGGGTACATATTGATAACAATAACTGATAAGGTCACCCATTTGGCAATCGGGGTCGGCAGAAGTGACTCCATACGATACTTGCCTAAGTTTAGCTGTTAATTTTCCTTTTAATCTACCATTTTCATAACTACTGAAATTAACCTTGGCTATTTCTCCTTCTTGCAAATCAGATTCCACTGCTCTCGGAATACTAGTACTATCTCCTCTACGATCTACTTTACTATCAATTTTCTTTTCTGGAAATTGCACATGGAAAAAACGACCATCAAGATATTTCTCAAAATTATCTAACGATTCATTACCCTTAATTTGTTGATTAAAATCTAATGTCAAAATATGCTCTTTGTCCCCAATTATATACACATAGCTTCCCCACGGACCATTATTATCTTGAGGAGCTAGATTTACAATTTTTGTTTCTGTTAATTCGTCGAGTTTATTTTCTTTTGATATCGAGGTTGTTCTTATTGGTTGCATTAGAGCAGGATCGACAATTATACAATTCCATAGGGGCTTACAAGTTAGCGGACTATTATATACCCATCGCGGATAGCCAATTTGCTGCCATTTCCAAATAGAAAAAGTAACAACGGTAATCAATATTACCAGTACAACAAAAATTATTATTAACCATTTTCTTTTTGTCATATGATTAAAAAATTTTCTTCCCCCAAAATTAAAATATGGTTCGAGCCGATCCCTCAATAAACTATTTATGTATAGTCTAGTATAATCTCCATTTTTGGTGCCTCTATTGTACCAAGTTAGAACCTATTTTCAAAACAAAGTGAGGTAATGATGTCGCACGCGCGGAGTGTGTGGTGATGTGAAATGTAATCGTACGCTCCACGACGAATTCCGTCACGGCTCAGCATCCGCTCCAGAACACGCT
>CALRDL010000022.1 GCA_943354905.1 Candidatus Nomurabacteria bacterium | reverse complement strand
CCATTTTGCTCTTACTTTGCTTCCATACACTGCACTTTGATTTTTGTTTGCCATATATGCTTTTAAGCTTTCGCCCTTTAAAATATTAATAGTTAACCTTTGTCACCCCAATTCTATCAAAGTGTCACCTCATATGGTTAACTGTACAGAATATTTATATATTTATGCTATATTTAGAATATGAATCAAAAAATGAATAAACTGACAAATAGGGTGCAAGGCATTATTTCCATCTCCTCTAAAGGAGTAGGATATGTAGCCATTGGTGAGGGTAAAAATAAAGAACAAGACCCGGAGATCGACTTTAAGCATCTCAATACCGCCCTACACGGCGACATGGTAGAAATCTTACTGCACGCCAAAGGGGAAAACAGACAAACAGCCGAAGTCATAAAAATAATCTCCAGAGCCAAGATGAGCTTTGCTGGAGTTATTGAAACAGAAAATAAATTATTTTTCCTGAAACCTGATGATACAAAAATGTATACGGATATTTTAATATCAAAAGAAAATCTAAATCAGGCCAAGGTCGGAGATAAAGTTTTCGTGGAAATAATTTCTTGGGAAGATCATCGCAAAGCTCCGGAAGGACGCGTAGTTAAAATTCTGGGTAAACCTGGAGAAAACGAAACCGAGATGCATTCGATTGCTATGGAAAAAGGTTTCTCCGCCCACCTCTCCCCTGAAGCCGAACAAGAAGCGAAAGAAATAAAACAGCATGGTATACAAGAATCTGATTTTGTTGATCGTCGAGATTTTAGAAATATTCTTACCTTCACCATAGACCCATCTGACGCCAAAGATTTCGATGATGCAATTTCTTTTCAAATCCTTCCCCCTCTCCTAACAGGAGAGGGTCGGGGTGAGGTTGTTTATGAGATAGGCGTCCACATCGCTGACGTATCTCATTATGTAAAAGTAGATAGTGGCCTAGATCGAGAAGCTCGTGACCGAGGCACTTCTGTATATCTGGTCGACCGCACAATACCCATGCTCCCAGAAACTTTATCAAATGATCTATGTAGTCTAGTCCCAAATCAAGACAGGCTGACTATGAGCGCAGTTTTTGTCGTAGACAAAAACTGCATTGTCAAAAGTGAATGGTTTGGGAGAACAGTCATTCATAGTGCTAAAAGATTTACCTACGAAGAAGCTGAGATTTCAATCCATAAAGCTGGCTCTCCTCTTCATAAAGAACTTTCTATTTTAAATACTTTGGCTAAGAAATTGACTAAAGACAGATTTGCTCATGGAGCCATCTCACTCGAACAAGAAGAAGTAAAGTTTATCTTAGATGAAAAAGGAGTACCGATCAAAGTTATCAAAAAAGAACGTGGAGACTCAAATAAATTGATCGAGGAATTTATGTTGCTCGCCAACAAATACGTAGCAAAATTTTTATCTCCAAAGAAAAATAAAAAAGATGCCAGTGAAGAAAATATTTCTCTGTACAGAGTTCACGACTTGCCTAGTAAAGAAAAAATGGAAGATTTAGCATTCTTTTTGAGAAATCTTGGATACAAAATATCTCTACATGATGGCATCATTCCTAACCATGAGATAAACACGCTTCTCCACAAACTCGAAGGTAAACCGGAAGCAGATACAGTCCACCGAGCAGTCATCAGGTCTATGGCCAAAGCAATCTATTCTACAAAAAATATCGGCCACTATGGACTCGCTTTCGAATACTATACCCATTTCACTTCCCCGATCCGTCGTTATCCAGACATAATCGTTCACCGACTTTTAATGGAGCATTTAGAAAACACCCGCCCGAACGGCCGAGGCCTCTCGGTCGGGCGAGAGAAAATAGTTAAAGGAAATTTTCAGCAGAAATTCATGGAATATGAAAAGATCGCCCGCATTTCTTCGGAACAAGAAAAAAGAGCTTCTGATGCCGAACGTGCCTCCATTAAATATAAACAAGTAGAGTATATGTCAAAAAGACAAGGAGAAAAATTCAGTGGAGTTATCAGTGGTATTACCGAATGGGGTATATATGTGGAAGAAATAGAAACCAAGTGCGAAGGTCTGGTCAAGGTCCGTGATATGGAAGATGATTTTTATGTTTTCAATGAAAAAAAGCTAGAACTTGTCGGACAAAAGAAAAAACACATATACCGCCTCGGTGGTCGCGTTAAAATAAAAGTTAAAGGCGTAGACCTTGAGCGAAAAACTATTGATTATGTTTTAGTTTAAAATGAAAAGCAAAAATCTAAAATTTTTTTTCTACTTATTGAGTATCACTATTGTTACTATATTCTTTGCATATTCTTTCTTGGATAAAGAAAAATACACAGAATATCAGATAGTAAACAAAGATCCAAAACTTGAAAAGGAAGTAGTAGTACAGAGCTTCGTCAATATAGTTTTCGTTGGAGATATAATGCTCGACCGAGGAGTAAAAAGTTCTGTCATTAAAAACTTTGGTGGGGATTATAATCAATTATTTAACAACCTAGGAGAATTAAAAAATGCTGATATACTTTTCGCCAATTTAGAAGGAACTGCTTCCATAAAAGGTAGGAACGTCGGCAGTAAGTATTCTTTCCAGATGGACCCAATCGTTATCCCTGCTCTCGCAAATGCTGGATTTGATATTTTATCAGTAGCAAATAATCACGTCGGAGATTGGACACTCATCTCCTATACTGATTCTCTTGCACACATAAAAGAAAACAATATTTTATACACTGGAGGTGGGATCAATAGTATCGAGGCTGAAAAACCAACAATCATAGAAAAGAATGGCATTAGAATAGGATTCCTTGGTTTCTCCGACGTTGGGCCAGATTGGATGAAAGCTACCACCAATAGCGCTGGATTACTCATAGCTAGTGATCCACGTTTCGATGAGATTATAAAAAATGCTTCGACTAAAGTAGACACACTCATAGTCTCTTTTCATTTCGGAGAAGAATACAAACCAGTACACAACAAGAGACAAGAATACTTAGCCCACAGAGCTATCGACAATGGTGCAAAAATAATAATCGGTCACCACCCCCACGTGATTGAAGATACCGAAGTCTATAAAAATGGTTTTATTATTTATTCCTTAGGTAACTTTATTTTTGATCAAAAATTTAGCACTGACACCATGCAAGGTGCAATCTTGAATATCAAATTAGATAAAGATCAAAACATGACAATCCGCCAAGACCTAATGAAACTCAACAAATTCTTCCAACCGGAGACTATAATCAAAGGTGAAGAAAAAGAAATAAATTAATTATTTCGCTATCGCTGTGGCTTCGTCGAATTTTACTGAGAGAAGTTTGGAAGCTCCATTTGATCCGACTGTAACTCCGTATAGAATCCCTGCACGAGACATGGTCTCACGATTGTGAGTAACGACGATGAGCTGAGAATGCTTGGAAAGTTTTTCTATCATATCTCCATATTTTCTGGAGTTAGCTTCATCAAGAGCCGCGTCTGTCTCATCTAAAACGAGAAATGGTGGCGGATTTACCTGCGACATAGCAAAAAGGAGCGCGATAGAAGTGAGAGATCGCTCACCTCCAGAGAGTGCGTGCAATTCTTTGACTTTTTTATGAGGCAAGGAAACGTTAATCTCGATGCCCTGCTCAAAAGCTATATCCAACTCACCAGAGTCATCCCGAGAAATTTCGAAAGATTCATCATCAAAACTTTCTCCCCTTTTCTTTTTTTTATTTTCTACTACAATAGTGAGCGAGCCTGTTCCCCCACCAAACATAAGTGAGAAAAATTCTTGGAACTCCACATTTATTTTTTTGACCCCTTCTTTAAATTCTATATATATTTTTTCTTTCAAATCAGCAATCAATTTCACAAGTGATTCTATACTCTTTGTCAGATCTTCTATTTCTTTGGCTAAAAATTCATCACGCTGCGAAACTTCTTGATATTCTTTTAATATATCTGCTCCATTCCCAAGCCCAGCATCTTCGAGTTTGATCTTGAGTCGTTCGATTTTGTGTTTCAATTCTTCGCTCGACTGAGTTATGTTATTCACATCTTCTATGACTTCAAAATCTTTAAAAGCGAGAATTTCTCGTCCAATCAGAGATACACCTTCCTTGAGTTCGTTTTCAAAAGCTTCTGTCCTGCTCTTCAAATTTGTTTCCTTTATGAGAATAAGTTCTAAAGATGATGAGAGCTCTTGATGACGAACTTTGAAAACGAATTTCTCTCGTTCAAGATCACGCAAGGTTTCCAGTTCTTTATTTATTTCTTGTTTTAATTTCTCTATTACTCCTACACCATCCTTTTCTTCCACTTCTATTTTTTGTAATTCAGTTAAAACATCAGTGCGTGATTTTTTTAATTCTACTAATTCATTCTCTTCGTTTGTTCTTTTTTCTATTTGCTCAAGGTGTGTTTCTCTGACTTCATTCCCACACAATGGGCATCTGCCGGCAAGTTTAACTTTATTTTCTTTGGCTTCTAGCATTCCTTCAATGCGCCCGAGCTTACGCTCCAATTCGTTTTTTCTGAGTCGAATTTCATTGATTTTTGTTTCAGTCACACCCAATTCTTCTATTTTTTTATTAGCTATCGGAGTATTTTCAATACTAGAGGTTGAAATTTTAACATTCACAATTTTGAGTTCATCTTCGATCTTATTTCTCTCAATTTTTAAATTTCCAGCTTCGGCCTCTAAATAAATATTTTCCTTTTTTAGATATTCTCTGTAAAGAAAAGACAGATCTATCTGCAATTGTTTTACTTTCTCAAATTTTTCTACTTGTTTTTTTAAGAAATTTAAATGTGGTGCGTTCTCACGACGAAGCATTGCCACTTCTTTCATATTCACTTCTGTTCGTTCGAGTTTCCTATCTGATTCTTTTATTTTATATTGATAGATCTTGAGACCGAGTGCGTCTTCGATCATTTCTTTTCTGTCTTTCGATGAGGCATTTAATATTCTATCTGCTTCACCTTGAGAAATGATATGGTGCCCACTCGCTCCGATATTGACTGAAGCCAAGAGATTGTGAATATCTTTGAGTCGCACCTCTGTGCCATTTAAAATATATTTATTTAAGCCATCAGAATATACTTCACGCGAGATGCTGATAGTTTCATAATTTAAATTTATATTTTCTCCTCCATCGTTTGAGAGTTTAAAAACTTTATCAGAATTATCAAAATATATAGACACAGTCGCCCGAGAACCTTTCGATAAACTTTTTGAACCCTTGAAGATGAGATCGAGCCCAGACTTTCCGCGCATCGACTTCATGGATTGCTCGCCCAAAACATAACGAATAGCTTCCACCACATTCGACTTTCCAGATCCATTTGGACCAACAACGCAAACCACTGGACTATCAAATTCTAAATTGGTTTTCTGAGCAAAAGATTTAAAGCCGTTTATTTCGAGTGTTTTAAGCCGCATACACAAAAGTATACATTAATCCAACCAATTTTTCACCTTTAGAGCGTTTTCGGCAGCTTTTTGTTCAGCTTCTTGTTTAGATTTACCTTTACCTTCAGCGATCAAATTTTTAGCAAAATAAATCCCAATTGTGAAATGTTTATCGTGATCTGGACCTGATTCGGAGATGACTTTGTAGGCTGGGGTAACGTTCACAAATTCTTGGGCCTTTTCTTGAACCAAAGATTTCGCATCACGCCAAAGTTTTTTCTTGACTATCTCTTCTGTTTTTAGAAAAAGAGTTTTATTTAAAAAATCTTCCACTACTTCTATACCTTGATCCAAATACACAGCACCGACATAAGCCTCATAAGTATTCGCCAAGATATATTGACGCGCTTTTCCAGTATCTTTCTGTTCACCTTTTGATAAAAGCAAATAATCATTCATACCGATATCAAATGCAACTTCAGAAATAATAATCGCATTTACTAAGGCTGAACGGAGTGATGTCAGCTCGCCTTCTGCATAAGTCGGATATTTTTTATAAAGAAAATCTGTGACTATGAGTTCGAGCACAGCGTCTCCTAAAAATTCCAACCGTTCGTTGTGAGAAAGTTTTGTGCCTGCATTTTCATTGATGTAGGAGCGATGGGTAAAAGATTGTCGAAGTATTTTTTTATCTTTAAAGATTATTTTTGTTTTTTTCTCAAAATCTGAAAAATCGATCGTTTTATTAGGCATATTTTTATATTTTTATTATTTTTTACTAATAATTTCAACAGCTTTAGTGATCAGTGGAATAATATCGTTGTAGATTCGAAGTTCTGGTATCTCAGCCATTTCAAACCATCTCGCGCCATCAAGTCCACCAGATTTTTCGAGCACCAGCTCTTTATATTCACTTGAGCCCAAAAAGTAGACTACTCTTTTCAATGTTTTTCCCTTTTCTGGATGACTGGCAACATATTCATTTTCTCCCAATTTTTCTTCTATTTTTATATCGAGACCTATCTCTTCTTTTATTTTTCTTTTGGTTCCTTTTTGGATGTCTTCTCCGTCTTCGAGTTTACCTTTGGACAAAGTCCAGTAACCAAAAACATCGTGCACTAATCCAAAAACAATTTGACCATCCTTTTTTGCATAAACCAACGCCCCACCCAGATTTTCGGCTGGTAAATCAGCAATATTTATCGGATCATCATTTGATTTTTTCTTGCTGGTCTGTTCTTTCCCGGGTTCGCCGAGTTCTTTATAGACAGCTCCAAGCACTCCATTTACAAATTTACCAGAATTTTCTCCACCGAAAGTTTTCGCCAATTCTATAGCTTCATTGATAGCTACTTTAGGAGGTACTTGAGATCTGTCACCAAACAAAAGTTCAGTGAGTCCAATACGAAGAATATTTCTATCCACCACAGATATTTTATCTATCGGCCATTCAGGAGCTGCTTTCTCTATTATCTCGTCGATCTTTTTATGTTTCTGTAAAACTTTCTCAATAAGTGCAAACACAAAATTATCGTCCTCGTGTCCTGGGGCGAATTCTTTTAGGTTTCTATTTACTATTTCTTTAACTTGCTCACTTGATATATCTTCACCCTTTTTTTCTGTAACAAGACCTGCCTCCTGCCCGCGCAGGCGGGGCGCAGACAGGAAATCCCATTCAAAAAGAGTCTGGAGTGCTATTGATCTAGAAAGGTGCCTGTTTGCCATAAAATTTGCTGAGGTGAATTTCTTAATTCACCTCACCCCCATCCCCTCTCCTTGACAAGGAGAGGGGTGGCTGCACCAGCAGACGGGGTGAGGTCTAACTTTTCTGTAATGCTGTCTTAGCTTTAGCTTTCTTTTGCTTCTTTTCTATCTTTTTCACCAAATCCACAATTTTTTTACCTCGATAAAAACCGCAAGCGCCACAAACTGTGTGCCGTCGCTTTAAAGCTTTACAATTTTCACACTTTGTAAAACTTGTGCTTTTTAGGGCATGATGCGAACGCCTGTTTGCTGTATGTGATTTTGTATGTCTCATTCGTACTACCATAATGAATACACTCTAACACGTTAGCAGATGAAATGCAAAATAAAGTATGTTAGTATAGCAAGATATGATTAACTTAGAAAAAGTCCACAATATTAGACATACCTTAGCACACTTACTCGCAGCATCTGTTCGTGAAATTTATCCAGGTGCTAAAAATGCCATTGGTCCTTCTGTGGATGATGGTTTTTATCAAGATTTTGATTTACTAAAACCTATTTCATCTGAGGATTTACCGAAAATAGAGAAAAAAATGCACGAGCTTCTAAAAGCTTGGGATGTTTTCAAAAAAGAAGAAGTATCACCAGAAGAAGCCAAAAAAGAATTTGCTTGGAATGAATATAAAACAGAACTCATTGAAGAATTCGCAAAAGAAGGTAAAAATTTAACTTTTTATACATCTGGAGGTTTTGTAGACCTATGCAAAGGAGGACATTTGGAAAATCCAAGCAAAGAACTCCCTGTAGATGCATTCAGGCTCGACCGAGTGGCTGGAGCTTATTGGCGTGGAGATGAAAAAAATAAAATGTTGACTCGTATCTACGGCCTCGCTTTTGAAACCAAAATCGAACTCGACGCATATATAATCCAAAGAGAAGAAGCTAAAAAAAGAGATCACAAAAAATTAGGACCTGAGTTAGGATTGTTTGCTTTTTCAAATCTTGTTGGACCAGGATTGCCTATGTTCTTACCAAAAGGTGGAGTATTAATAAGAGAACTAGAAGAATTTGTTCGTAATGAAAAAATAAAAAGAGGCTATTCTTTTGTCCGAATTCCGCATATCGCAAAAACTGCACTCTATGATAAGAGTGGACACTTAGGGAAATACGATGCCATGATGCCGATAATGAAGGATCAAGAGGGTATGGAAATGGTTTTGAAAGCTATGAATTGCCCTCATCATTTTGAACTTTACAATTCCTACCCTCATACTTATAAAGAATTGCCTTTACGTTTTGCTGAAACAACTACTGTATATAGAAATGAAAAATCAGGAGAACTCGCTGGATTACTCAGAGTAAAAGCCTTGACTCAAGATGATACTCACCACTTTGTGCGTCATGACCAAATCGAAAGTGAAATAGAAATGATCTTAGATTTGATGGATTCTATTTATAAAGTTTTTGGATTCTCTGAATTTCTGGTACAAATTTCAGTACGCGATCAAGAAAATAAAGAAAAATATTTCGGTTCTGATGAACTCTGGGAAAAATCAGAGAAAATTTTAATTGAGGGAGTAAAAAAATGGGGCAAGCCTTATGTCATAGAACAAGGTGAAGCAGCTTTCTATGGTCCAAAAATTGACATAATGGTTAAAGACGCTATCGGCAGAATGTGGCAACTCACTACAGTTCAACTTGATTTTAACCAACCAGAAAATTTTGATATGTCATACATAGGTAGTGACGGACAAAAACATCGCCCAGCTGTTCTACACGCAGCAATACTTGGATCAGTAGAACGTTTCCTTGGAGTGCTTATCGAACACTACGCTGGTGCATTCCCCCTCTGGCTCTCACCTGTGCAAGTCAAAGTCATCCCTGTCCGTACAAACCACAACGAATATGCGAAAAAGGTTTTTGAAATGTTAAAAGAAAATAATATCCGGACAGAATTCGACGATGCTGATACAAATCTCGGGGGCAAAGTCCGCGACGCGAAAAATAACAAGATCCCGTATTGGATAGTTATCGGTGATAAAGAAATAGAAGCTAATAAAGTCACTCTCGAATCTCGCGACAATGGCAACTTGGGCCAAATCTCACAAGAAGATCTCTTATATAAATTTTCAGAGGAAATAAAAAATAAGAAATAAAAATAGTTTTTTTAAATTATGTTTCCAGAATCAGCACCACAAATAACCCCAGATGAAAAATTCAGAATACTAATGAACGCTCTTTCGAATAACCC
>CALRDL010000021.1 GCA_943354905.1 Candidatus Nomurabacteria bacterium | reverse complement strand
CCCAAAAGGAAGCTGTGGATACCACAGAAGGTCCAGTGATGGTCGTGGCTGGTCCGGGTACGGGCAAGACTCAGATTTTGGCTTTACGTATTGGGAATATTTTAAAAAAGGGTGTGGCTCCTGCCGATAGTATTTTGTGTTTGACTTTTACTCGTTCGGGAGTTAAAGCTATGAAAAATAGACTCGAAGAATATATTGGCAAAGAATCAAACAATGTTCGCATTTCGACTTTTCATTCTTTTGCAAATGATTTAGTGGAAAAACATTTTACACTTTTGAATTTCAAAACTATGCCAAAATTGCTCGAAGATGATGAGAAAATATTTCTAGCAGACGAAATAATGGAAAAAAATGTTTGGGAATATTTACGTCCCATGTCAAATCCGACTTTGTATTTTAATGATCTAAATCAATTGATTTCAGTTTTAAAGAGAGAGAGATTAAGTCCAGAAGAATTTTTGTTTCAGGTCGAGAGTGATATCAAGAATTTAAAAAATGATCCAGATAGTATCTCGACTCGAGGAGAGAGTAAGGGGAAACTCAAAAAAGAAATAGAAAAAAAGATAGAATCTTTGGGGCGTACCCGTGAAGTAGTAAAGTTCTATGAACTTTATGAACAAAAGAAAATAGAAGAAAGTTTTATGGATTATGATGACGTTCTTGAATACGCAGTCAGACTCGTCGAAAAATACGATGACGTCCGTGCAGATATTTATGAAAATTTCCTGTATGTTTTAGTCGATGAACATCAAGACAGTAGTGGAGTACAAAATAATTTCTTAAAAGCCGTCTGGAAAGATCAAGACAAACCAAATATTTTTGTGGTGGGTGATGATCGGCAACTCATCTATGCTTTTTCTGGAGCAAAACTTTCTTATTTTGAAGAATTTACCCATTTTTTCGGCAAAATAAAGTTGATCACCTTAGTTGAAAACTATCGTTCTACTTCTAATATTCTCGATCTAGCTGAGGATTTGCTTTCTAGTTCGATTTCAAAAGAAAAATTACGTTCAAATACCAAAGGTAAAGATAAAATATTATTAAATGAATATACTTATCCACGAGATGAGATAATCGGTGCTGGACTTTATTTTAAAAATAAAATAGCACAAGGTGATAAATCTGAAGATTGTGCGATCTTGGTGCCGAAAAATTTTCATGTTCGTAATGCTATGCAGACCCTATCTAATATGGGTATTTCGGTCTCGACTGGTAAGAATTTGCAACTTTTTAATCTGAGAGAAGCTCAAGCTTTCTTGAGAGTGTTGCATATAGTCGATGATCCACTCAATTTAGTTTTGCTGGCTGAATCTCTATTAGATTATACAAGCGGTGTGGAGATATTTGAAGCGCATACTTTTATCAAAAATACTAAATCGAACAAAATCAGTATAAATGAGTTGATAAACTATGGATCGGAGGGTGGACTTTTTGCTAAAATTTCTCTGAAAAATGGAATTTCTGAATGGGGAAGAAATTTGAAGTCCTGGGTTCTTTTGACTGATCATAATTTCACCCAACTAGTGAGCGTTATTGGTAATGAATTTTTGATTAATAATTCTAAAAATCACGAACAACTTTTGAAAAACGTGGAGATAGTGCGAAGTTTTATTCATCTAGCGCTCACTTTCGAAAATAAAAATAGTCAAGCCAGTTTGAAAGAATTTTTGGAATATTTAGAAAGACTTCAGAGTTATGGGAATTATGGAAGGCTAGCTACTTTTGGGGCGAATAAAGGCGTAGCAGTAATGACTTTACATAAATCTAAAGGTTTGGAATATAAAAATGTTTGGATTGCTCATATGAATGAAGAGACACTTATGTCAGAGAAGAAAAATAGTTTTACTATCCCCGAAAAAGTCAAAGAGCATATTCATAAGCGAGATGTTGAAAATGCAAAAAGAGAGCTGTATGTGGCGATCACTCGAGCCAAAGAGAATTGTGTACTTTCTTATGCGAGTGAAAATTATACAGGAGGAGAACTCGGGCTTGCGCAGATTATTCGCGAATTACCAGAGCATCATTTTGTAAAAAAATATAAAGAAGAAACAGAGCAAGAGATCATCGCGAGCGATATGGGCGCCAAAATCTTTACACATGTGGAGCCAAAAATAGATCGAGATATTTTAGAAGATATAAAGAATTTTGTGCGAGAGAATTATGCTGACAGTAGGGTTTCAGTTTCTCTACTAAATAACTTTTTTGAATGTCCTTGGAAATGGTATTTTAGGAATTTCTTGAAATTACCAGAAGTTAAAAGTACTTCGCTTGCCCTCGGCTCAGCCGTCCACTCGACTATAGAATTTATTTTGAAATGCAGGAGTTTACCAAGTGAGATAGAAATAAAAGAAAGAATAAATTTTAAACTCCAGAGTGAAGGTTTGAAAGATGAAAAAGAATTAGAGAGAATTGTCAAAGATGCAGAAAAAGCTGTGCAAAATTGGATCCGGAATTATTATGAAAAATTAGAGAAAGATTATGATTCGGAACGCTCAATACAATTTCGTGATCCAAAATATAAAAATTTACTTATGTCTGGCAAGATTGATTTGACCGAGAGAAGTGAGAGAGATGGAAATAGAAGTGTAATCATCACCGATTTTAAAACAGGTAAAATAAAAACTAAAAATGAAATAGAAAAATTGGATGAAGAGGGCAGACTCTCTTCATATATGCGTCAGCTTGCTATGTATTCTTATCTTGTAGATGGGGGAGAAAAAGGGCGTGAAGTTTCTATATCCAGATTGTTATTTCTCGAGGGAGATCCGAAAGATAAAAATTCTTTGTATTCTACTTTTATTGATCAAATAAAGATAGATTTATTAAAAAAAGACATTTCTGATTATATAGAGAATCTTGAGAATGGTTCTTGGGTTGATCTAAAATGCCATCATAAATCTTGGGGTTCCAAGAAGGAAGAATGTGAGTATTGTGAACTGGCTAAGAGAATTACATAAAAAATTGTTTTATGATATTATAGTTTATATGAATACAGAATTAAGTTTTTCTAGAAAATTAAGAGATGCCCGAGAAGGATCTCCAGGAATATCCTTAGATGGTTCTGACCCAGAACAAGTCGGCGCTAAATTTACTTTAGAAAATATAGCTGAGAATGAAATTTGGAAAACAGCAATTGACGAAGACTTAGCAGATTTGTCTTTTAGTCAGGCTATTTTATCTAGTCGAGTAAGTAATTTTTTTGCTTATGGTGACATTAAAAATGTATTTGATGAAAAATTTTTAGATGCTTATAAAAAAAGAGCCTTATTAAAAAATGAATCTTTACCAGATGATTTAGATATTCTAAAAATTGGACGTAATTTTTTTGAGGAAATGTTTAGAAAACATATTAGAAAAAATATAGTAGAATCATCTATAAATTATATAAAAGATATTAATGAACCAGCACAAGTTGTAGGAGCAGTAGAAAAAGTGATGAATTTTTTAGAGCCTTTACGTAAGGTTGGAGGTTTTGAAGGAGCTGAAAGAATTTCACCAAATCAAAGTATTACACAAAATGAAATTCTAGAATTAGAAAAAAGTATAAATGATATTATAGATCTAAATTTAAATATGATAGAAGCAGAAGGAAAAAATGTTATTTCTGGAGAAATGTTACAAGAAAAACTACAACAAACAATACAACAATTAAGGGATTTAATTGATAAGTAAATTGTAATTTTGTCTTTTTATGGCTAAGATAGTCTTATGTTTAAGAAAGTAAATACCAAATCCAAAGAAGAGCTTTTGGAAATATTGAAAAATGAGAAATTCCAGAGGAAGACTGTTTCTTTTTATCGTTATGTGAAAATTGCAGATCCGAAAATGATGCGGGATTTTTTATTTGATAAATTAACTGAATTAAATTGTCTTGGGCGGATTTATGTGGCTCATGAGGGGATAAATGCCCAGATGAATATCCCCGAACACAATTGGCAAGCTTTTGACGACTTTATTCAAAGTATTCTTGAATTTTCTGGAGTGGATTACAAAACCGCGGTAGAAGAGAAGAGCACAGGAGCTTTGTCTAGTTTTTTGAAATTGAAAATCAAAGTGCGTTTCAAAATAGTAGCTGATGGTTTGGACGATATGACTTTTGATCCTAGCGATACTGGAGCTTATGCCTCGGCAAGGGAGGTAAACAATATGATCGACCGCGGGGTGACAGTCATCGATATGCGAAATTTATACGAAGCTATGATCGGACATTTTAAAGGTGCAAAAATAATGCAAGTAGATACTTTTCGCGAACAATTACAAAAGGTGCATGATATGTTTAAAGAGAAAAAAGATGAAGAAGTTTTGCTTTATTGCACCGGAGGTATACGTTGTGAAAAGGCTTCGGCTTGGATGAAACACAATGGTTTTAAAAATGTAAAACATTTGAAGGGTGGCATCATAGACTATGCTCATCAAGTCAAAGAGTTATGCTTGGAGAATAAATTTCTCGGCAAGAATTTCGTTTTTGATGAACGTTTAGGTGAAAAAATCGGAGATGAAATTATTTCCTTTTGTCAGGTTTGTGTAGAGGCTAAATGCGATGATTATATTCATTGCAAGAACAAACTTTGTCATATTTTATTTATTTGTTGTAAGAATTGTGTAGATCATTTAAATGGATATTGTTCTTTTGTGTGCAAAGTAGCAGACATGGTACCAAAAATAAGTAAATTCTTTTATTCTAGTGACAAACAAAAACATAAAAACCAATATAAGAAAAATTATAAAAGGGTTAAAATGAGCTTTGAGTAAAGCTGGATTTTAAAGGTTTTTTTTGTTATATTAAAGAAATGGACAAAGACATACGAGGCACAGAACATCCGCTTTCTCTTTTAGCAAAAGAAGCTTATCAGGCTTTTGCTGAACTTGGCTTTGAGATTGCTCTCGGTCCAGAAATTGAGACTGAATGGTACAATTTCGACATCTTGAATGTTTCCAAAGATCATCCGGCTCGAGATATGCAAGATACGTTTTGGATAAAAACCTCACCCCAACCCTCTCCTGGTCAAGGAGAGGGAGCAGAGAAGAGTGAAAAAGTTTTACGAACTCACACCACTGGGGTGACGGCTTTTGCTACAGAGAAAGCGGCTAAGGAGGGGAGAATTCCAAATGCTTTTATTTCTGTCGGTAAAGTTTTTCGAAACGAAGCCACGGACAATACTCATGAAATGCAATTTTTTCAAATTGATGGATCTATGCTCGGAACTATCGAAGATGGATTCTCACTTGCCAACATGAAAGGCGTGCTTACTGAATTTTATAAAAAAATGCTAGGGTCGGATATCGAGATAGAATTTCGTCCGAGCTTTTTTCCATTTACCGAACCCTCGATAGAAGTTTTTGCCAAGTTTAAAGGACGTTGGCTCGAGATGATGGGTGGTGGGATGACCAATCCCGCGGTGATCCGCAATATGGGCCTCGACCCAAAGAAGGTGCAAGGATTTTGTTTTGGTGGAGGGCTCGACCGTATCGCCATGATTAAATGGGGAATACCTGACGTGCGATTTTTTTATCAAGGAGATCTCCGTCTCAATCAGTTTTAATTTATGAAGATTTCTTACAATTGGCTAAAATGGTATATACCCGAAGCCCCTGATGCAAATAAACTTGCAGATATTATTACTTACCATATAGCTGAGGTTGAAAGTGTTGATAAGCCACAAGTCGGACTTGTGGCTGGGGAGAGGGATGATGATTTTATTTTCGATATCAAAATTTTACCAAATCGGGCACACGATTTGCTTTCGCATCAGGGAGTAGCTCGCGAGCTTGCTTCACTTTTAAATATAAAGTATGTCGATCCCACTCCAAAATATAAAATTCCAGAATCTAAACCGACAGAATTAAAAATAGAAATAATTACTTCTAGAAACCGTCGATGTATGGGTAGGATTATTCGAAATGTTAAAGTTGGTTCGTCCCCAGATTGGGTAGTTAAACATTTACAATCCATCGGACAGAGAAGCATAAATAATATTGTAGATGCGACCAATCTTGTAATGTTTGATTGCGGACAACCGGCTCACGCTTTTAATCTGGATAAAGTTAAAGGTTTAAATTTAATTTCTAAAAATGCGAAGAATCAACAGAATATTATATTATTATCGGGAGAAGAAAAAGAATTGAACGATAGTATGGTGGTAGTTTCTGACCAAGAGGACAATGTTCTTTATACAGGAGTAAAAGGAACAAAATATGCAGAGATAACAGAAAATACTAGAGATATTATTTTAGGGATTGATAGTTTCGATCCAGTTTCCGTCAGAAAAATGGGTCAAAAATTAAATATTTTTACTGATGGAAGAAAAAGATTTGAAAATGACATATCTCCAGAATTAATACCATACGCAATGACAGAACTTTCCGCTTTAATAGCTGAAATGTGTCCAGAAGCTCAATTTGAAGATATTGTAGATGTGTATCCAGTCAAACAACCAGAAAGAAAACTTTCTTTCTCGGCAGAGAAAATTTCAAAGATTTTAGGTTTAGAAATTTCTGTTTTGGAGATAGAAAATATTTTAAAGAGATATAATTTTGAGTTTAGTCCCCCTGATAAGGGGGGTGTGGGGGGTTGTTTTGAAATTACGGTGCCACCACTGCGTCTCGATCTCGTCTGCGAAGAAGATATGGCCGAAGAGATAGGGAGAATATTGGGCTATGACAAAGTCAGACCAGAAATTCCCCACATGTCAGACATGTGGAAGCCAAAAATAAATGAAACTCGTGTAAAGATAATAGAAGTACGAGAAAAGCTTTTGGGTGACGGCTATCATGAAGTTATGACTTACGTATTTCGTGATAAAGGGGAAGTGGAAGTCATGGCTTCGGCCTCGGATAAAAAATTTTTACGGACAAATCTCTCCGATGGACTCCTAGAGAGTTTGAAATTAAATAAAATAAATTCGGCCTTGCTTGGTTTGAAAGAAATTAAAATTTTCGAAATTGGAACTGTGTTTTTGAAAGATAAAGAAGAGATTCATGTAGCCTACAATGAAAAAAATAACATAATTGAGAAAAATTTATATGAATTCAATTAATTCTAAATTTAAAATGTGGTCTCTTTTTCCATTCATCTCTCGAGATATTGCTCTCTGGGTGCCAAAGGAAGTTGAAAGTCATCAAGTTTGTAAAATTATAAAGGAAAATGCCGGTGATCTCGTGGTCAAAGGTCCTGATTTATTTGATGAGTTTTTAAAGGATGATAAGAAATCTTATGCATTTAGATTGGTTTTCCAGTCTTATGATAGGACATTGACTGATCTTGAAGTGAACGAAATTATGACTATTATTACTGATAAATTAAAGAAAAATCAAGGTTGGCAAGTGAGATAGAATTTGCTATAATACTCTTATATGGCAAAAGAAAAAGATGACCCGAAGGGAGGTAAAATTCAGAAATATGGGGCTGAACAAATATCGATCCTAGAAGGCCTAGAACCAGTTCGAAAGCGTCCAGGTATGTATATAGGGACTACTGGTCCAGAAGGTTTACACCATTTGGTTTGGGAAATATTCGACAATTCACGCGACGAAGCGATGGGTGGTTTTTGCAATGATATTGAAGTCGTCCTTTTGCCAAATAATAGAATTCGTGTCGCTGACAATGGCCGTGGTATCCCGACTGATATGCATCCAAAGACAAAAGTTTCTGCTCTCGAGACGGTGATGACTACTCTCCATGCCGGAGGAAAATTTGGAGGAGAAGATTCTGGATATAAAGTCTCTGGAGGTTTGCATGGAGTCGGTGCGTCGGTGGTGAATGCACTTTCTGTTTACACTCGGGCTGAAGTTCATCATGACGGAGGAAAGTTCTATCAAGAGTACAGTCAGGGGAAAAAGAAAGCTGCTGTAAAAAAGATTGGCACTTCTAAAAGAAATGGAACAATCATAACTTTCGAACCAGATATAGAAATTTTTAAAGAGGGAATAAAGTTTAACTATGATACTATAGTCAACCACATTCGCCAGCAAGCTTATCTAGTAAAAGGTTTGAAAATATTAATCATTGATGCACGCAATTATGATAGTCAGAATCATGGGAAAAAAGATATTTGGGATTTGATGGAGAACGAAGACATATTTTTCTTCCGAGAACTTACTCTCGAGCTTCCTTCAGTGTCTTTTTATTTCGAAGGTGGACTCATTTCGCTAATTAAATTTTATAATAAATTCCAAAAAGCTATTCAAAATAATATTTTCTATGTGGAAAAAGAACAAGATGGGGTTGGTGTAGAAATTGCTCTTCAATATGTCGACGATATAGTAGATCGCATTGTGCCTTTTGCCAACAATATCCATACACCCGAAGGTGGTACTCACGTGACTGGTTTCAAAACTGCGCTCACTCGCACCTTAAATACTTACTGCAAGAAAAATGAAATGATGAAAGAATCCGAAGGCGGATTTACTGGAGAAGACGTTCTCGAAGGTCTCACTGTAGCTATCTCAGTCAAGCTTCGTGAAATACAGTTTGAAGGTCAAACAAAAGCCAAGCTCGGATCTACGGAAGCTCAGGGTGCAGTGGCGACTATCTTTGGTGATGCATTTAATAATTTCCTCGAAGAAAATCCTGATGAAGCCAAAATTATAATCAACAAAGCTATTTTAGCTCTTAAAGCTCGTAAAGCTGCGAAAGCCGCCAAGGATTCTATTTTAAGAAAAGGTGCCCTCGAAGGTATGACTCTACCGGGCAAGCTTGCGGATTGTCAAAGCAAGAGTGCCGAAGAGTCTGAACTCTTCATAGTAGAGGGAGACTCGGCGGGGGGTTCGGCAAAACAAGGACGTGACAGGCGTACCCAAGCCATATTGCCTTTAAAAGGTAAAATTTTAAATGTGGAAAGAGCTCGCATAGATAAGATGCTAGCATCCAAAGAAATAAGATCTTTAGTGATTGCTCTGGGCACATCCATAGGCGACACATTTGATTTGGGGAAAATGCGTTATCATAAAATAATTATCGCTACCGATGCCGACGTGGACGGATCTCACATTCGAACACTCTTGCTTACATTATTCTACAGATATTTTCGAGCAATTATTGATGCTGGATATATTTATATAGCTCAACCTCCACTTTATAAAATCAAAAAAGGAAAAGAAATTTCCTATGCTTACACTGACGAGCAAAAGATGAAAATCGTGGGTAAAGATGGAGATGTGAGTGAAATACAAGAAGTTGAGGCCGAAACAACCTCATCCCAACCTTCTCCTGAAGAAGGAGAAGGGGAAAATGCTGAAGAAGTCGCTAAGAAATCCAACAAAATTCACATCCAGCGCTTCAAAGGTCTCGGAGAAATGAACCCCGAAGAACTTTGGGAGACGACTATGGATCCAAACAATCGCATCTTGAAACGTGTTGACATCATTGATGCCGAAGAAGCCAATAAAATTTTTGATATCCTCATGGGCTCCGAAGTTCCACCTCGCAAATCTTTCATTCAATCTAATGCAAGATTAGCGGAAATCGATATTTAAATATGAAAGTTATTGTCGCTCCAAAAAATAACGACCACAAAGGTAGAGATTTTGAATTATTTATAAAATTAGATGGCACCGACAAAGTTATGCTTGAAATGTTAGACGAAGATCGAAATAAACATTCTCATAGAGGAGAAGCTATAAGAAATCTTTTAGAAATACTTGAGAAAGAATAAATAGGATACTTAAGTATTTTTATTTTAAAGAGTAGGATTCTAATTCTTGACTTCCTCTTATATTTTTTATA
>CALRDL010000020.1 GCA_943354905.1 Candidatus Nomurabacteria bacterium | reverse complement strand
CTTTTTCATTTACTTTTTTATTTGTAAAAACAACTGGAGCGTCAGAGATGACGGCGAGTGGTTGCTGTTCGTTCCCCTCTCCCATACAAAGTGTCGCCGAAGTTGCCAAACTATCAGCGATATTTACTTTTGACATTTTAAACTTTCTACCGAAAATATCTTCCTTCCCGACATAATTTCTCAAACCCTCAAAACCAGCATAACCGAGAGCAAAGCCGACAACTCCTAAGCGAAGTGGAAAAAGTCTACTGTCCGTGATTAAAATACCTAAATTTTTAATCTGAAATTTTTTCAAAAGAACTTTGCGAATTTTTGAAGCTGATATAAAACTATCTTTGGGAAGAAAAATAATATTCCCCAATTGACTTCCTACATTTGACTCATCGATCCCAGCGTTTGCCATCACCACACCATCTTTTATGGTCAACCAAGCATATTTGGTCTCGAGAGCAAAGTCACTTTCCCTTTTTATTATATCCTCTTTTTGTTTCTCGTTTTCGTATTTTCCAACTCTACCTTCAGATAAAGCGAGAATTTTCGAAGTAATAACTAGAATAGAATTTTCTTTTAGACTTTTGACATGTTGAAAAATAAAAGAATTCAGATTCTCATCTTTTTTAAATATTCTAGTTTTTATGGCTTGAATTTGCATTTTTGTATTGCAGTAAAATAGTTCCTTTTTTGTTAAGTTTTTTTACCGACTGTAGAGAAAATTTATATTTCTTAAATTTATTTCCTAAAAACATCGATACACCTGATGTAAAAACATACGGCTCAATCGTCATGTATAACTTATCTAGCATTTTATTGCACAGGCAAAAATCATAAACCCTGGAACCACCGAGCACTGCTACTTTTTTATAATTTTTATTTTGTAAAAACTTTTTTAGGTTTAACTTTTCTGGATTAAAAAAAACTATCTTGCCACTTTGTTTGGGGGTATCTACTTTTGAAGTCAAAACTATAGTGTTTCTCCATTTGAGACGGTCTTTGGCAATGTTATAAGTATTGTGCCCTACAATAACAGCATCCATTTGAGAGAGTGACTTTTGGAAAAAATTCCAATCCTCTTTGCTTGTCCAGTCTGTCCCAGAGTGACCACTCTTTGCTATTTTGCCATCGATGCTCGTTGCAACATATGCAACGTAAAGAATCTTATGCGACAACTTACGTTTTCGGTTCATAGCGAAATGCACCAAAAAGATATTTCTTATCAATGATAAAACCGAGATTCAAAATATGCTTCTTTTCCAAGAAAGCTAGAAAATTATTGACCAAAACAAAAGAAACGCAAATACCAAATGCGAACAATATACGTTCCAGCGCTACCGTTGGGATAAGTGAGATCCAAACTGGTGCCGGTAGGGCGAAAACCCATATCCATAAAGCGCCACCGACAGCATGAGCGGTAAAAGTAGCGCCGAGCGCCCGTGCTAAAAGAAATTTATCATGAAGAAAATAGACAATAATTGGAATTGTCCAGAAAAGTGCAAAATACCAAACCGTCTGGCCTATAGGATGAACAACGAAAGCGATAATCGCAAGCACTGGAATAATCAGATTAAATTTACTTTTTCGGGCGAAATACAGCACTGCGAAAAGCATAGGTAGAAATCGGATAATTGTCCCAGCATCTTCCACTATCGCTCCGTGTGCCAAGAAATTAACAAATTGCATTAAAAATACCGCTACAACTCCGGGAATACTTCCAATAAAAGCTCCAGCCACAGGCGCGAAGACGTCATATACCATAAACTTCGCTTTTGATCCTTCCAGCTCCGCTACTGGAATCTGCAACGCGATAAATCCCAAAACTGTAAAAATAATAACAAAAAGAACGTTTTTATTTGTAAAATATTGTTTAATGTTTGACATAATACATATCTTAACACAAACCTTGTTAGCCCACCACTTCAATCCCCATACTTCGAGCAGAACCGGCGACAATGTTTATGATACCATCGTCGTCTTTTGCATTTAAGTCAGCGAGTTTTTTCTTTCCGATTTCCAAAGCTTGGGCCCGAGTTATTTTCCCTACTTTTGTAGATACGTTCTTTCCAGAACCTTTTTCTACACCAGCAGCTTTCAATATCAATCCTGTAACAGGAGGGGTCTTGACAACGAAATCATAACTTCGATCTTCATAGACAGTGATAGATACACCGACTTTATCTCCAGCCATATCCTTTGTAGCAGCGTTGAATTTAGTGACGAAATCTCCGATATTTATACCAGCCTGACCAAGCGCAGGACCGAGTGGTGGAGCTGGAGTAGCCTTTGCAGCAGTAATTTGTAATTTGATTTTCTTAGTTATTTTCTTTGCCATATGATTTTACGAAATCATGTCGCGCAACCGTCCTTAAAGCGCGACTCTGTTACATTACTATAAAACAATTATAAATGCAATTTTCTTTATGCTATCGCTAATAGCTTAAATTTTCTTTGCGCCGCAACCAAACTGTCGGCATCAAGAAATTTATAGTCGCTTTGCTCCTTAAATTTTCTTGACCTGCAAAAAATCCAGCTCGACTGGGGTCTCACGACCAAACATAGAAACTAATACCTTGACCTTACCCCTTTCTTGATCGACAGAGTTTACTTTACCTTCAAGATCCTTAAACGGACCGTCTGTAATACGGATACTCTCTCCGACAACCATATCGATATTGTGTTTAGCTGTTCCTCCATCCATTTTTTTGAACAAGTAGTCTACTTCGTCTTTGCGAAGTGGGACAGGATTTACTCCAGCTCCGACGAATCCAGTAACACGAGGAGTATTTCGAACAACATACCAGGAATCATCTGTCACGATCATATCCACGAGCACGTATCCAGGATATATTTTCTCTTCTACTTCGGCACGCTTACCCCCTTTGATCTTTATTTTCTTTTCAACAGGAACAATGACATTGAAAATCTTTTCATTCATACCAAGGGAATCAATACGTTGACGTAGATTACGCAGGACAACATTCTCATATCCAGCATATGTGTGTATCGCATACCAATTTCTTGCTCCCTGTTCTTCTTGTTTCATAATAAAATTAAATTTAAAGAATCTTTTGTAATCCTCTTGAAAAAATAAAATCAAAAACTCCCAAATAATAAGCAATAACAATTGATAAAATAATAACAAAAAGAGTATAGTACATGACTTGGCTTCTTGATGGCCAGATGACATGTTTTAATTCAGTTTTTGTTTCTCTAAAATATTCAATAATTTTTGACATATATTTTTCGCGAGGTAAGACCTAACATGTTAGGTCTTACCTCGCTTATTCTTTTTAAAAAAGCCCCTCGGAGGGCTCTTTTAAATATATACTTTTTAACAAAAATAGTCAAATCAATCTGTCTGTCTAACACATAATGGGATTATTCAACTTCGTAAGCTATGCTGACATCACTCGTGATTATATTCTCCCCTTTAGGGATCTGAGATCGAACCTCGTCAGATTCTGAATAGGAAGATTTCATCGGCACATCATTAGAATAGTACATATCTGATCCATAACTTGAACCGTCGTTGAAACTTATCATATCTCCAAGCTTCAGACCCAAATCTCTTGCTAAAACTTTAGCTTTGGCTTTCGCTTCTTCTATTGCCATCTTTCTAGCTTCTATTTTTAATTTTTCTTTGTTGTCTACTGCAAAGTTTGGACCGTTTAATTCTGAGACTGCTAATTTACCAAGTCCTTCTATTATCTTGCCTACATCATCAGTATTTCGAATCTTTACAGTTATACTCTCTGTCGATTCGTATCCGACAACAACATCTCGTCCTGATTGTGGTGGACAAGAATATTCTATACAAGCCGACTTACCATAGACATATTCTTTTTTGGGAAAGAAAGAAATGTTGGAAGTTTTGATGTCCTTGTCCTCGATTTTCATTTCTCTCAAAAAGTCTAGAGCTTGCTTTTCTACTAGAGCTACTTCAGCTTGGGCTTCTTTTATTGTCTTTTTTTCCTTTTGAATTGTGAAATGTATACTTGCAATATCAGGTACAGCTGCCACTTCTCCATGACCAGACAATGTGATAACATTGTAGCCTTTATCAATCAGTCCATAGGACTTGAACTCAGTTAAAATCTTAGCAATATAGTAAAAAGACAAGACTATTATAAAAACAAGCGTCACCCAATAAAGATTCTTTTTGTAATTTTCTGGTATTTCCATATGTTTAATGACGTAATTGATAAAATAGTTGTTTTTGAGACCTGCACAGGCTGACTGAGCCGAGCAAAGAAAATTTTTAGCAAAAAATTATTCGTGTCTAAAAAACAACTATATTATCAATTATAGATGAAAAAAAAATTAAATCAAGTTGACTTCTGGGACAAGAATGAGATCAAATTTCTCTCGTACAGCATCGATAATCTGTATGGCTAGATCTTTTATTTCTTTGCCAGTAGCTCCGCCATGATTCACTAGCACCAAAGCTTGCTTATCGTGAACGCCGACATTACCAAATCTTTTCCCTTTAAAACCACACTGCTCTATCAGCCAACCAGATGGGATTTTGATTACTTCACCTGCCTGCGTAGGCAGGTCTTCTTTAAAAAAAGGAATGTCTGACCAAACAGCTTGCAATTTTTTTAATTTTTCTTGCTCAACAAAAATATTTTTAAAAAAACTTCCGGCATTACCTATGACCTTCGGATCTGACAATTTATTTTTACGTATCCCAGTAACAGCATCACTCACATCCCGCGGATTTTCCACCGAGATTTTATTTTCTTCTAGATAATTCTGTAAAACTTTATAACTAAGATTTTTATTTTCTACCTTACTCAACTTTAAAGTTATGCTAGTGATAAAATATTTATCTTTTAATTTATTTTTAAATATACTATCCCTATATCCAAATTCACATTCTTCTCGGGTAAATATTCTTTTATCTCCGCTCTCTATATCATAAGCCTCCACATTTTCTAGTGTATTTTTTAATTCTGCTCCATAAGCTCCTATGTTTTGCATGGGTGCTGCTCCGACAGTACCCGGAATATATGCCAGATTTTCTATACCCCACCAACCTCGATCAACCACAAAAAGCACCAGATCATGCCACATCTCCCCACTTTTGGACTTCAATAAGACGTAGAGATCATTTTCTTTTAAAATCTCAATTCCCTTTATTTTATTTAAAATTACAATGCCATCATAGTCTTCTGTAAAAAGAACATTACTCCCCCCACCTAAAAATAATTTTTTATTGTCTTTGAATTCTTTTAATTGAAAAAGTTCTGGTATATCTATTTCTTGATTTATTTCCACAAAGAATTTAGCATTTGCAGAAATACCAAAAGTGTTCAAGCTGGTCAAATCGTAATCTTTCTTGAGGATCATTTTATTTTTATCATAAAATTTCTTTCTCCAGTTCTCTTTCTATTTCTTCCTCTAAAACTGGTAAGATCATCTTTTTTAATTCTGGATCTTCGGATAAATCTATGCCGTTTTTTTCTAAAAGTAAAGCTGTCATTTTCATAAGCTTGGTTATTTCACGTTCGGATATGATATTGAGTTGGAGATGAGTTTCTTCTCGCAGATCATCGACTTTGGAAGTTCGATTTTGTGAAATGAGCACAAAAATAGCCAGAATGATAGCCTCGAGTGAGACTATGGTGGTAAGTAGGCTGAATGGAAATGGATCAAATGGAGGTATGAATTCTAAATATCCAGTATTAATAGTCACCCAACCGACAAAAAGTAATACATTGAACAACAAGAAAGCATTGCTCCCGAATTTGGAAGTCATTTGGTCAGCCAATTTTTCAGTGATTGTTCTTTTGGCATCGGCTTTGGCTTTTATACTAAGAAGTATCTTTTTTGTTGATTCTTCACGATCCCAAATAAAAGATTGCAAGAAAGATTTGTGATTTTGAGATGTGCCTTGAGTATCCATATTTTTATTATAGCATTGTTATTTTCGAAATACAGCAACTGTACAAGTCAGAGCTTAAGTACATAAATTAGTGTATTATTAAGGAACATTATGATGATAGAAAATATAGTAAAATTCTTCGATAAACTAGAAGACAAAATACGAGGGAAATTGAGTCACTATCCGATATTGTATGCCTTTATAGGTGGCATAGGTATCGTGCTGTTCTGGCGAGGCGTCTGGCACACAGCAGATGACATATATCTAGGAAGTGTTATATCTTTAATTATCGGATCTATTATCTTACTCCTAAGTGGTATTTTTGTTTCTGATTTTATTGGTAATAAACTCATAATTTCTGGACTAAAGGGAGAAAAGAAACTTTCCGAAAAAGAACAAGAAGAGATAGAAACTGAAGAAGCTCAAATTGAAAAACTTCAAGAAACCATGAATAGAGTAGAGAAGAAAATTTCTATTCTTGAAAAAGAAATCAACCCACCAAATCATGATCCAAAAAATCATGAAGAAGAGAATAAATAAATGGGAGGCATGAGGGAGTTGAACCCTCGATAAGAGCTCCACAAGCTCGTGTGTTACCGCTACACCAATGCCTCCATATAATATATTTATAGCAAAAAATACATAAAAATGCTACTTATTTTATTTTTTTATTTTACAAATATTTGAGCTATGAAACTAAAATCGTAGTGCATCATAGTCAAAATAAAGATCAGTAAACATATAAATGCTGAGACTATACACCAAGAACATCCCTTTTTAAGAATAAAAATCTGCACCAAAATCAAATACACAGAAAAAAGAAAAGCCGAGAAAGACATCAAAATCAAAGCTCCTATCATCACGTCTGGCATTAAAACTTGAAATATTGTGAATAAAAAATAAAGAGAAAATATCAGAGCGTAGTAGATCATCCCGAAGATTTCTAGAGGAATCCCGAAAAATTTTGAATAATTACTATGTACCACCGCATGACAATCAAAACCTACCATACATACCAGAAGTTTATTCTCGACTTTATGCACGCGAATATATTTTGCTACCCAAAAACCAAAAAATCCCAAAATAATAGTGAGAATTTGTATTAAAACTTCATTTGAAAATATCATAAAATGAGTATAGCATATAAAAATAAGATAAGAACGAATGAATCAACCTCGGCTAAACTTTTTTGAATGTTGAAAAAATCTATGATTTTTTCTATGCTTATACTATAAACAAAAAGTGAATGTTGTAGAACTTCAAACTTTTGCGAAGATTTATAAAAAAAATATTAGATATTTTATAAAGTAAATATGGGCAAGAAAACCACAACAATAAAAGAGGCAATATTTATTGTACTTGGATGTATTATAATTATAATAGCCATTAGTGGTTTTGTTTACGATAAGTTTTTTTATGAACCGGAACCCTACATACCAATGTCAGCACAAGAACGAAAAGAGTTGGAACAGAGGCTCATTGACCGCTATGGTTCTTTAGACAATATTCCAACCAACGAAAGAGATTGTTTTGATTACGGAGAAGGAAAAGGCTGTTGGTAAAACAAATTTTATGGATAAATTAAAACAATATAAATATATAATTTTAATAGTATTGGCAATCTTGGGTTTTACTTTCTACTGGTACTCATACCGGCCATATCATATAACTAAGTTATGTATCGCTTCGGCACGAGATTGGGCAAAAAGTATTGATGGAGATCAAACTGATGCAAGATATTTCTTTTGGGAATGTCAGAAAAAGTACGGGTTAATAGATTAAAAATATGAAAATTTTTACAAAAGAAAATAAAATAGCAACAGCAATTCTTGTAGGAAGTATTATTTTGGGTGGCTTTTATTATGTGAGCCAATTAAACAAACAAAAATCTATTGAAAAGCAACAAGAGAATCAACTAATTCAAGGTCAAGAAGAAAGATGTCAGAAATTTGCTAACCAAGAAAATATAGATATGAATAAAGAAAATTCATATGATTTATTTTTTAGTTTTGAATATCATTACAATTCTAATACAAAAATGTGTATATTAGCATATATTGAAAATGCTCTTCTTGGTTTTGGTAGCGATTATGTAATTATGGATTTATTCACCAATAAAAAAATATATTTCAAACGCGGACTTGAACCCGGCGAAGAAGCTACTAGACAATACAACCAATTCAAGCATACAGCAGATTTGTATTTTTACCAAAAAGAAGTAAGAATGCTACCGGAGATAGATTAAATGGATTGCTTGATGAGATTTGGGTTAAAATGAAGTATATGCTAGTAAAAATCAAGAAATTATAAAATCAAGAAAAAAACATGATAAAACCAATCAATATAACCTCACTAAATACAACAAATGTATTTCAATATAAGTGTGAAAAATGTGGTAACAACGGAACAATTACTTTAAAAAACAGTATTATCAATACTGATAACCAAGGTAATCCAGAAATTCCACTAAATGATTATGAATGTCATAAATGTGGAGAAAAATTATAATTTAAAATCTGTTAAAATTTTGCTTGACTTTTACTTAGCGATAAGTATATAATAAACACACAAAGTGCCGAAAGGCTTCGAGAAACCCCGCGAAAGCGGGGTTTCGATTTTCTATAAGAAAGATTTTATCATATTTGTATTTTATTTCCCATAACCCACACCCGGACTATTTTTTCTTCCAAAATTTGAATTTATCAAAAAACAAAATTCGCACACCCAATAATTCAAGACCAATAATTGCCAGCCACGAACCGGGTGTGAGAGGCGTAATGAGGGCGGCAAGACCAACAAGAATCAAAATAACGCCGACCACTTTTTTGATTTTTGGCCTGTCATGGATATATTCTTTAATAGTTTTAAGTGAATTTATAAACATTTAAACTAATTTTTCCACCATCTCCATAATGTTTTTGTTGCCCTACTCCTTCTTGCTGGCTCTGCGTAAACGATCCATAATTGCTCGCCCTAATCCAGACTCTGATATACTCTCGGCATAAATTATTTTTACTCCTGACTCATCAAGCTGATGTAATGCTGAAAACAAGTTAGAAGCTGCTTCACGTAAATTTCCTTTTTCTGACAAAATCTTAATGGTTTGATTTTTTATGCTGAATGACGATTTTTTAAAAAATAAAATACCTATATTTTTTCCAGAAGGAATTTCTTTTAAAGATTTAATAATTTTTAAAGGTGTTTTGGGTGAATAATGATTGAGCAGTTGGCCTGGTGATTGAACCCGCCCGAACGACTGACATCGTTCAGTCGGGCGGGTCTTTCCCGCCCGTTCCCGACCGGAACGGTCGGGCGGGTTTGTTTTTGATTGAATAGCCACCTTGCCAATAACTTTCTCAATTTCTTCCAGAGGCAGACCACCAGGGCGAAGTAAAAATGGTTTTTTCCCGACGAGAGATAATACAGTTGACTCAATTCCAATTGGACATTTTCCGTCATCAAGAATTAAATCAATTTTTTCGCCGAGCTGTTTTTCAACATGGGTGGCAGTAGTCGGACTCAGTCGCCCAAAAATATTGGCACTGGGCGCAGCGATAGGAGTTTGAGAAAGTTTGATTAATTTTCGCGCTATCGGATGAGACGGCATTCTTATAGCAACAGTATCCAATCCGGCGGTAACTATATCCGGGACGATCGACGATTTCAAGAGAACGAGTGTTAAGGGGCCTGGCCAAAATTTTTTAATCAAGGACATAGTTCTCTCATCAACTTCGCGGGTTAATTTTTTTAACCAAAATAAATCGGCAATATGCACGATGAGAGGATCAAATCTTGGTCTTCCCTTTGCTTCAAATATTTTGGCTACAGCCTCTTTGTTTAAAGCATCAGCACCAAGTCCATAAACTGTTTCAGTTGGAAAGGCTACAAGCCCACCTTTTTTAATAATAGAGCCAGCAAATTTTATTGATTTTACAGTTGCCTTAAGTTTCATAAATTATTTACTTTGAATAAGGTGTTGCGTCGTTACCCGCGAATAATTAAAGAAATAATATAACCGACATAGAGAGCGATAAAAAGAAATCCTTGCCATCGTTCAAAAATGTATCGTTTGCCAATAAATAGGAAAGCGAATAAAAGAAATGTAGCCGCAACGGTTACGAAAACATCGCTTAGCAGTGTTGGAGAAAAAGGGAGCGGGCGTATTATGGCACTTATTCCTAAAATAAAAAAGATATTAAAGATGTTTGAACCGACGATATTGCCTACGGCAATATCGGTATTTTTTTTATAGGCCGCCACGACTGAAGTCGCTAGTTCCGGCAGAGAAGTCCCTACGGCGACCACCGTCAGACCAATCAAAGCCTCGCTCACCCCAAAGCTAGCCGCAAAAGCCACCGCGCCGTCTACAATCCATTTGCCACCAACAACCAATCCAGTAAGACCGCCTCCGATCATTAGGCATAGTTGCAACAATGAATGTTTATGAATGGTTGTTTCAATCGCATCAGTGGGAATGACAGGGTTGGCTTTGCTGATACCGAAGACATAATAAAGAAAAATAAGGAAGAAAGAAATTAAAATAAGTCCATCAATGCGCGTGATTGCCGAAAACGAGGATTTATCAATAAAAACATCATTGGCCATGAACATGAGCACAATCACCGCCAAAAAAGCAAAGGGAATTTCTTTCCAAGCTGTTCCCTTTTTGACTGTCAAAGGATAAATGACGATTGAGATTCCTAAAATAAGTAAAATATTGACGATGTTGCTTCCCAGAATGTTGCCAATCGCGATATCGGTATTGCCATTGACGCTGGCTAAGAGATTGACGATTAGTTCTGGGGCTGAAGTGCCAAAGGCAACGATCGTCAGCCCGATAACGAGCGCGGAAACACCAAGCCGTTTCGCTAAAGAAGAGGCACCATCAACCAACCAATCCGCGCCCTTGATGAGTAGTGCAAAACCGGCAACAAATAAAATGTAGGTCAGGATCATATAGTTTGCTGTATGTAAGAAGTTAACTTTTTAATCATAATATTATTTACATTGTACGGGTTAAAAAGTATCTTTTAACCTTCATCAATTGCAATAATAGCACATTATTATAGAAATTGTCCAAGAGTTCATAGGAAATTCCTTAAACTTTTCCTCGCCTACTGACAGGGAGGCGCGCAGGGGGTTGCTCCATCCATATTCAAACTAATTTGACGGATTGCAGTATCCTATTACCAGTTTTCTGCCTTTAAATAGTGATGGGTTGCGCATACTCAATATTTTTTCAAAAGTATTTTCCATATTTTTTTATTTACTTATTTCCTGACAATATAAATCAATCCTTTTCTGACTGTCTAAAACAGGCTTCAGGGAGACCTCTTCAACTAAACTGTCTTCCTCGTTGTAGCCAAAAGGATTGTCTAAATCCTTAATGAAGTAAATCATATAAATTAAAATAAAGCTG
>CALRDL010000019.1 GCA_943354905.1 Candidatus Nomurabacteria bacterium | reverse complement strand
TCATTTGATTTTACGAAATCATGTCGAGTAATCGTCCATTAAAAACGCGACGCTAGTCTGCCCAATTAAATAAATTCTCTGAAAAAGAGACATCAGAATCCCCCGATCCTTGTGTCCAATACACAGTCGAAGATATTTTTATTTCATTAGCCGGAGATCCGATCAAAGTGGCCGTAATTTTTCTAGTATATCCGGAATTTGTGCCTAATAAAGAATAATTGTATTTACCTGTAGAGGAGTTATAGAATAAAGGGGCATTAGAGCATCTCGAAGGAGAACAAGGAGATATTGTCATATCTATGACGGCTTGAGTATTGTCTATGTAGTCTATATTGTCTGGATTAAAATAACATCCATCAGTTGTACAAGAATTCGCTGTAATTTTTGTAATAAAACTATCCCAACCAGTTTGACTACTCGCTCCATAGAGAACATACGTATCTCGCATATTCCTGATGTATTCGATACCCTCTTGAGCTAAATATGAAGCGACGATCTTTTTCTTGGCATAATTCGTACTAGAAATTCCTTGCCCGAGCACAGACATGAGAGCCAAGATAGACAATGAGAAAATAGAAATAGCTATCAGTGTCTCGACCAAAGTAAACCCGCCTTTATTATTCTTTTTGTGAAAAAATTTATACATAATTTTAATTGCCTATATCTACATACCTACTAGACACTGAAGTCTGTAAGGAAAATGGTGTATCGACTGTCTTGTAGCGTATATTTCCTACTAACCTGATGGTGATAAGTGGTTGCTGAGTATCCAAGGCCGAGACTGGCTCTGCTCCTAATACTGAAAAAGAGGAAGCGTCTGAATCTATCTCTATCTCACTCGAGGTTACTTGAAAAAAATCAGTCATACTATTTGTAGATTTATAAATTCTAGTTACATTTGGAGTTACATTAGTATCTAGTCTTAGATAATAAACCCATTGATCGCTCGAAGTAGATGCAGATCCTAGAGGAGATTCAAAAGCTAATGCCCAACCATTAGGACAACTTCGTGAGACTCCTCCTGCTTCTGTTGTATTCAAACTATCCCCCGATCTAAAACATCTAAATTTAGAACCTGTTCGCATGTTCTTCGACATATCTTCCATTACGTAATTTAAATTATCAATAATAGAACGCATATTTTGGGATTTACGATACACCAAATTTGCATTTAAAAGAGAAGTCATCCCGACTGTAGTGATAACAATAAAAAGAGAGATAGCGATCATCGTCTCTATGATTGTATACCCCCTATTTTTTTGTGTAAATATTTTTTTCATAATTTTAATTTATTTGTATTCTACCTGAACGGTATACTTTTATTACAGATGAAACTGATTTAGGTGAAGTCACGGTGATTTGGAAATGAGACACAGGGAAAGTGAATCCGGAAGAAGAGTTTATAATAGCTTCAGAATTGGGTCGTTTAAAAAGGATGGTTACATTAGAAACAGACACAGCGACAGTCGGAGCACTGGTATAGAAAACATCTAATCTAGAAATGATATTGCCTTTAGTGATGGAAATCTTTTCTAAGCATTCGAGAGATCCAGGGCAAGTAGATATATCATAGTCATCACCTTGATCTAAATCAGTGAAATAAGTGAAGCTTTTGGGGTCAGTAGCTAGATCAATATATATACCATAAGATGGTTTCCAAGTCGAAATGGTACCCAAAGAACTGAGTTGTGATTGTTGAGCTGTTGGTGGGAATTTCCCCGAAACAGAAGATTTTTGAGCTTCGACTATCTTGAAAGCAATATCGCTAACTAAATTTTTTATATCTATCTTAGCCTGAAAAATATCATAATTGAAAACTACAATAGAAGACATAGTAGCAAAAATACTGAGCACGACTATGAGCTCGACATAACTCATACCCCTCTGATAATTACGAATTACGAATTTTAAATTACGAATTTTTTTCATAGAAATAAACTAAAAACCTAACATAAAAATATTTAATCCGAAAATGAATGCCAAAAAAGTCCCGATAACTAAATACGGAGCAAAGGGAATTTCGCTTTTCATACCAAAACTACCAAAATTTGATCTGAAAATTTTAGAAAATAAAATCAGACTAATGCCGACAATAGCCCCGATCCAAAAAGCCAAGGCAACAGCAGATATGGCTACAGCTAAACCAAGCATCCAGCCGAGCCCGAGAGCGAGTTTGGCATCCCCGAGCCCCATCCATCTACCAGAAGACAAAAGCCAGCACAAGAAAAATGGTAGAGCGATCAAAAATCCTGTGGCGATAGAGAGCATAGACGGAATATGCCAAAAAGAAAAAATAAAATTACTCTGAAAGTTATTCTGGAAGAAAAACAAACCTAGAAAAGCAAGTAACCCAAAAATAAAAGAAAATTTATCTGGGATTATTTTATGTCTTATGTCATAAACTGTAATAACGATCAATAAAGAAAATAAAACTGCATAATACGCATAACTAAAAGTGAATACTAAAGGATTGAAGAAAAAAGAGTCCTGGAATTTTAAAAATAAAACTAAAAAAATAAAACCAGTGACGAATTCGACTAAAGGATAGGTGTATGATATGCGAGTTTTACAAGTCCGACATCGGCCCCTCAAACTCAAAAAACTAAAAATGGGTATGAGGTCATACCAATGTAATTTATTCTGACAAGACATGCAGGCACTACGTCCACCCAAGGTCTTGCCTGTATTCGAACGAGCTATGACAACATTCAAAAAACTCCCAATGATGAGTCCAAGAACGAAAAAATTTACCGAGAGAAGTATTGTCATAATAATATTCTTAAATACATTATATCTTATTATCCACAAATACAAAAACCACCGGAAGGTGGTTTTTGTATTGACGTAATCTATTTACTATTATGAACAAAGTCCAGTAGCAGCTAGTCCAGCTTTTATCCAGCCTGAATTATCAATACACCAAGAAGTTGCAGCACCTTTTAGTGCACTTACAGACATAGCCCATTTCTGACCATCAGCACTTGTAGTACAGGTCATCGTCGAAGTAGTAGCCATATTGTTTTTGACTTGAAGAACAGCTTGAATTATAGTTGCGTCACTATACATACCAGTCGCAACACCACAAATAGCTCCAGCAGCACCAGTACCTGCTAAGGCAGTAGTACCATCTACATTGTATTTATTGTTTGTGTCGTAGTAGAGCTCAGCCTGAGTCCTAACACCTGACAAGTTTGCTTTTACAGCTGCATCAGCAGCTTTGGAACGAGCACTGTTTAATGAAGCCAAAACAACTGAAGCCAAAATACCGATAATAGCAACCACAACCAAGAGCTCAATCAACGTAAAACCCGAATTAGACTTTTTATTTAAATTCATTTTCATATTTTTTTTAATGTTAATAATTTTATCCGCCTCTGACGGAAATTAATAATATAAATCTCGACTTTTTTAAAAACTTTTAATGTCTTTATTATATCATAGTGAATTAAACATAAACACAATAGAGTTATCCACAGTCATAATTCAACCCCCTACATCCCCCTTGTCAGGGGGACTCTTCGTATTTTTCCCTCCCCTGATAAGGGGAGACCAGGAGGGGTTGCATTTTTATGTTATCAGACCTTTTCCCGAAATTTTGTAGGCACCCGAAATTTTAACTAATTCCTCCCGCCAAATTATAAATCGGAACGAGTACAGAAACCAAAAGTATACCGACACCGAGACCCAAAACCACTATCATAATCGGCTCTATCAAACCGACTAATGTGTTGATAGCATCATCTACTTCTCTTTTGTAAAAATTAGTGAGTGTTCGCAAAATTGCCCCGAGGGAGCCAGTCTCTTCGCCCACTAATATCATCTGCACCAAAATGCTCGGTATTTCTCTTTTATTCTGTTTTTCAAAAGCCATAGAGAGAGCCAAGCCAGACTTCACTCCATCGGCTACATCTTTTAAGATTTGCTTATAAACCGAGCTATCTACCACATCAGCAGTGATGTCTATAGCTCGCACAATAGGCACTCCAGAAGAAAGCATAGTGTCGAGGTTGTCTGTGATTCTAGAGAGATAAAGTTTTTTATAGAGGTTGCCTATCACTGGTGTAGTTAATCGTAAATGATCCAAATATGCTTTCCCTTTCTCGGTGGTAGACATTCTCCAGAGCCAAATTCCAAGAAAAACTAAAAAAATCAGAACTAAGAAACCGTAATTTACAAAAAGATTAGAAATTCCAATAACAATTTTCGTATAAAAAGGAACTTCTTGAGCCGAATCTAAAATAATTGCGGAAAGTTTTGGTATGACTACCACAAACATGAGTGTCATCACTACAAAAAAAGTAAAGATAACAAATACTGGGTAAATAAGAGCATTTTTGGCCTTTGAGGTTAGAGCATATTGTCTATCCAAATATTCGGCCAAGTGTAGAAAAGTCTGGCTTAACTTACCTGTCTCTTCTCCGACCTTGACCATGTTGACATAGAAATCTGAAAAGACATCGGGATGCCGAGCAAGCGCACCAGAAATAGAAACTCCAGCTTGAAGATCATCTCCGATTTGATTTAATTTTTTACCTAAAAGTTTATTTTCTGTATTTCCAGCCAGCATGGTAAAAGATTTCAAAGCTGACACTTGGGCTTCGAATAAAGTTGCGATCTGCCTAGAGAGGACCACTACATCTTTGGATGACACTTTGTCAAAAAAAGAAATTTCAAAAATGGATTTTTGTTCTGTTTCATCTTGAATAGAAATAACCACAAGGCCTCTCCTTTGCAATCCACTAATAGCTATGTCTCTATTTAGAGCATCTATTTCTCCTTCTTTATTTACTCCTTCACTATCTATGGCTTTATATTTGAATAACATAATGTTTGTTCCCTATGTCGGACTTGTGGCTAGCCACAAGTCCGACATAGGGTCTTTTTAAATCATTCGCTTTAGTCCTTTGGGATTTAGAGAATATTGGTAAGCATTTTCTATCGAAATCTCCCCCGTCCGGACTAGCTCAGTGAGAGAATGATTGAGGTCAATCATTCCTGATTCTGACCCTGTCTCTATAACCACGTCTATTTCATGAGTCCTCTTTTCACGAATCAAATTTGAGACGGCATTATTATTTAAAAGAAGTTCATATGCAGGGATGAGTCCGCCAGTAATTCGAGGGATCAGTCTCTGCGAAAAAATTCCGAGCAATGAAGCCGCCAGTTGAGCACGAATTTGATCTTGTTGATTACCAGGAAAAGAATCTATAATACGATCGATGGTCTGTGAAGCGTTATTGGTGTGTAGGGTTGAGAAAACAAGATGTCCAGTCTCAGCCGCCGTCACTGCAGTAGAGATAGTCTCAGGCGTACGCATTTCTCCGATCATTATCACATTTACATCTTCGCGAAAGACTGACTTCAAAGCTATATGGAAATCTTTGGTATCAATGCCGACTTCACGCTGGTTGATAATGGATTTGTTTGGGACATACACATGCTCGATCGGATCTTCGATGGTGATGATATTACGAGCTTGTTCATTGTTGATGAGATCCACCATGGCTGAAAGAGTGGTAGATTTTCCTTGACCTACTGGTCCCACTACCAAGAAAAATCCTTGTTTCTTGCGTACGAGATCTCCGAGTATTGGAGGTAGATGTAAATCTTTCAAAGTTTTCACTTTTGGCACTAAACGAAAAACCATACAGATCAAACCCTTTTGAAAAAAAACATTCCCTCGGAGACGAGCTTCATCTCGAAAATCATAAGAGAAATCAGCTTCTTGGTTTTCCATAAATTTTTCCACTTGTGATTTTTTCAAAACTTCATTTAAAATCCCATCTATATCCACCTCAGTAAGGATCGGCTGTTTAGAAAGAAATATAAGCTCTCCAGCAACACGAATTACCGGTACACGCTTGGCACCGAGATGTAAATCAGATCCGCCTTCGCGGATAACTGTTAAGATAAGTTCATCGAGTTTTGTCTTGTAATCCATACAAAATTTATTTATTTCTTAATACCAATAATTATAACCCTTCTTTGGATTTAACGCTAATATAACTAAACTGCGGGTGTGGAAATAAGATTTTTATCAAGGTTTTTTTTCTGAGCTTCGATTTTTTTTAAAAATATATCTTTAACCTGTGAAACCACTTCTCCTGGGGTAGAGTTGGCTTTGACTATATAACCTGAGACTCCCAATCTGGCACCTTCATCTAAATCTGATTGTTGACTTTTATTTGAAAGAATCATTTTTAGAGAATTAGGAGCTAAATTATCTGTATTTATTTTTTCCAACATCTGAAAACCGTCCATTTCGGGCATGATGATATCTGTCAAAATAATCTCAAAAACCTCCCCAGCTTTGAGCTTGTCGATAGCTTTTAAACCATTTTCAGCTGTATGTACTTCAAAATTGTTCTGACTAAATTTTAGAGCATACATATCTAGCAAAAAATTATCATCATCAACTATTAAAATTTTTTTCTTTTCACCTTCCATAAGTTTCTTATTATACTACAAGTAAATTTGAATACAACCTATTAATCATTTTCATTGCTAAAATTATAAACTTCAGTGAAAGGAATCAATCCCTCGAGTGACTTGAGAATAGCGTCTTCTCTCATCATAAGCATACCTTTCTGTCTAGCCAATTTATATATCTCGGAATTTGTAGGATTTTTGAGAATAACACTTTGCATTTCTCTATCTATTTTGAACATCTCAAATATAGCAATACGACCCCTTGTACCAGAAGGACATTCGGCAGAAGGAACTGTCTCATACATCTCATTTTTTGAAAAAATCTCCTTTTTAAATTCATCGGCCAGATCTTTCATTTGCTCTTCAATTTGAAGTTTAACGCTCGGGTCCATCGGCACCAATTTTCGAGAAGTTGGACAAGTCAGACGAGCCAAGCGTTGAGCAATAGCTAGTATTAAAGTCGGGGCAATCAGATAAGGATCCACACCCATGTCTACAAGTCTTGGGACTGCGCCTATGGCATTGTTGGTGTGTAAAGTCGAAAGCACTAAGTGTCCAGTCAAGGCTGCTTGGATGGCCAATTGAGCTGTTTCTTTGTCGCGAATTTCTCCGACCATGATAATGTCCGGATCTTGACGCAAGATAGAACGAAGCCCAGAAGCAAAAGTATATCCTATTTCTGGCATCATTTGAGATTGATTAATGTCAGGCATGTTGTATTCCACCGGATCTTCTAGAGATACAATATTACTTTTTTCTTTATCGAGTTCATTCATCATAGAATATAGGGTTGTGGATTTACCAGAACCTGTCGGTCCAGTGATGAGTATCAGTCCATAAGGTTTTTTGATCGCCTCTCTGATCATATTTAGATTTGTTTCCGATAAACCTAATTGATCGAGAGGTTTCACTCCTCTATCAGAATCAAGTATTCGCATAACTACTTTCTCTCCATAGAAAGCAGGCATAGTAGAAACACGAAAATCAATCTTGCGTCCATCAATATTCGCACTAAAAGACCCGTCCTGAGGCTTTCTTTTTTCATCTAATCGAAGCTTAGCCAATATTTTTACACGAGCGACAATACCACTATAAATATTTGGAGGTAAAACTATGGTCGTGTTCAGAACCCCATCGACACGAAAACGCACTTTCACTTTTTCACCTCTGTGTTCTATGTGTATATCGGAGGCTCCACCTTCTATGGCATTACGCAAAATAACAGCCACTATCTTTATCACTGGCGCATCTTCAACGATCTTTGCTTCTCCTGACTGTGCAGATAGGTCATCCTTTTTTATATTTTTTATCTCTTTATTTAGATTTTCTTCGGTAATTGTTTTATTCTCTTCGTCTTCTTTATTTATCTGATCAATGGCTTCTCCGACTTGGCTACCCAGACCTTTGTAAGTTCTTAAAATATTTTTGTAATCACTTTTAGAAATCAAAAAAACTTTGAATGGGATATTTATTTTTACAGAAATAAATTGTAAAGCATCTAAAGATTGAACATCTTCTCCGTCCATGACTCCGACTTCAAGTATGCCATCTTCAAGTCTTATAGGAACAAAGTTATAATGTGTTGCTGAGTCTTCTGAAATATATTTCAAAACATCAAAAGAAGAATCTCTAGAAGCACTCATCTTAATAGGCATTTTCAAATATTTGCCTTTAGCTTCTAGGATTTTTTCTTCAGTTACACCAGACTCGATCAAAACCTGATCAAGATCACCTTCGTATTTTTCACCGGCACGATTTTTAATATCACCTATTTGGCTCTTGTCGATTATTCCTTCTTTAGCTAGTTCTTCTAAGAAACTCATCCCGTTAGAAACAGGTCGCGATCAAAAAACCGTGACTATGTTTAATTAAATCTATTAAATTGCGACCGCGGTTTCTAACGGGACTCATAATTAAGGTGTTTTTGGAGTTACTGGTGTGATTATAAGATTAGTGCTGGTTGCAGGAATTTTCCCTGAAGTTTTGGGTGAAGCAGGAGGAGTTGGTGGTGTAATTGGAGGTGGTGGTGTAAAATTTTCTGCTCCAATTGGTGCAAAAGGATTTGGTCTGCCTTCATCTCCATCTGGTACTAAAACAATACTAGAATCACGCAAAGAAATGAAAGCATCATCAAATAAAATAGCATCGTTTAATTTTATATGAGTCACATTTAAGAGAGAAGATAGAAATTCTCCAGTAAAAGAAGAATTTTGTTCAAGTGTGGACGAAGTTGTTTGAACTAAAAACTCTGAAGAAGAAACTAAAGTAGGCGTCTCCTTTCCAGATCCTTTTATAAAAAAAACATAAATCAGAAAAAAAGCTGTTCCTATTCCTACAAATATTAAACTGTTTTTTATTTTTGGGCTCATTTTAATTTTTTAACCAGTAAGTCCGAATTTTAAAATTGTATTGATAAGACTCAACCGAAAGTACGTTTGATTCTACCACATCACCAGAAGAAAATTGGACCGAGACCACATCTACAATTCTTAGATTTTTCTCCAAGTCTCTCGTAAAGTTCAAGAAATTTTTATAACTACCTGAAGTAGAAAATTCTAAGTCCCAAATCCCATAATCTTTTAAAGACTTAGCAGAACTTGTAGGACTTTGAATTGACTCCACACCAGAAGAATCTTTCTCGCCTTTCTCTCCTTTTTTCTCTTCGGTATTATATTTTACATTTTTAAGTGCCATACCATAAGGTAATGCTATTTCTCCTATCTCCAAGATCAGACGAATGTTGTCGATATTTTCTGGTAAAAGTTTTTGAAGTCTCAAAAGATCATCTTTATTGATAGAATTATATTTTGCTGTCAATTTATCTTTCTCATTTTTAAGTGTCTTAGAATTGTCCAGGGCTTTGTTATAAGACGCGACTTGAGTTTTCAATTCTCCAATATTTCCAAAAATAGGATTGGTGAATACCACAAAAACTGTGATGCTGATTCCTATTAAAATAGCTGAAACTATAAATCTCATCATAATATTATACGCCTCGCAGTAACATTTGCTTATAATCAACTAAGGCTGGATCGACAGAAAATTCTAAATCAAAAAATACATTACCTTTTTCATCAAGATTAAGATTGGAAAACACAGGATCGATCAAATTCTTTTCTTTGGTAAATAAATCAGATTGCAGAGCAATAGGAGCATAACCGATAGCGACTCCACTCATCGTAATCAGAACTCTTGAATTTTTACCTTCTCCTAATTCATAACCAAATTTTGTATACCTCATTCTCTTCATAGTGACATCTTCTAAAATCTTAAAAAGAGGAGTGATAGCTACGTGTTTGGATAAAATTTCTGTTGCTGCATTCAATCTTTTATCTAGAACCTGAAGTTCGGCAATTCTCGAAGGCTCAAAACTAGCTTTGACTAAGTTTAAATTAGTTTCCATCTTTACAATATTTTTAGTCAATATACCTTTGTAAAAATAAAGTCCGATGGTTCCTAGACACACACTGAAAAGAATGAAAATGGAAACAATAGTCAAAAAACCTATCGGCTGTGAAGATACAGCGCGTTCTTGGATCATCGGTTTTTTAGGTATAAATGATGTTTGAAAATTCTGGTCCATCTTATACTACAATTATATTACAAAAGAAACTTTAAATGAAGTAAAATGTGTATAACTTTCAACTTAAAGAGAATTAGCCACCGTATTCCCCAGATAGAGGCTTAGCCCCTATCTGGTAAATTATCATCTTGTAAAAGATTCGGTTTCCCTCTCTCCTTCCTTATCATGTAAATCATCTCATCGCAATGCTTCTTAAAACCCTTGTTACCATTAAAAATCTCTAAAAAATTCTTAGCTTCCTTTTTTGAAACAATTTTAAAATTATTATTTTCATATTCTTGATCACTAGCCAAAACAAAATGTATTTTATTTTTAGGAATAGTGTGCACTTGATAATTTTTATTTACATATCCTAAAATTTTATCAAAATAATTATCACTACCAAGATGATGTGATTTAAAAGTTCCCTGAAAAAGGGAACCTGTGCGAGAATGTTTTATATTAAAAAAAGATGTATACCCCCCTTGTAATTTTTTCATAAAATCACTAATGCCTCCATCTACTAATTGTTTTAAAACAAAATGAAAGTGATTTGGATTTATAGAATAAACCACTATAGCTACTTGTGGCTCAGATAGGGGCTTAGCCCCTATCTGATTACTTTTTCTCACATTTTCAATACTTGTAACCGTCTCAATTTGGTTAAAATAAATAATACTTTCAATAAAACGATCCAAATCTTTTTTGTCACCAAAAATATCTCGTTTATCTACACCACGATTATATATGTGATAATACTCACCTGTTACTATTGGTTGTTTTCTCATGAGAGAAGTATAACACACAAATAGGGACTTAGCCCCTATTAAAGTCTCTGAGGGAATTAATTACCCATATTTCTAAGATGACCGAGCCAGTTTTCTAAGTCTTTAATTGTTCGATCTAATGAATTCATTTTTCCATAAACAAAATCTTTTTCTACTTCGGAGTGTGCTCTATTTGATAAACCTGCAACATACTCTTCCATCTTACGTAGACTGATTAAGACTTTTGGAACTTCCATTTTTATACCATTAATATATGATTCACTTCCTTCGAATGACCTTTTTGTTTTTGGTGCTCCTTCATCCATAATTTTAATTCCCTGCTGATTGCCCGCAGGTATACATTATTACTTGTTAATGCAAGTAGTATACCATACCCGGTTTTTCCAGCAAATTCCTCCGATGCTTACTATCGCAAGGTCGGAGTCCGTAGGAAGCCTCTCAATTTAATAATTTATTGCAACTTTCTAAGTGCCAGTCCGAGCGAGACTGCAAACTCTGGACCCATATTTTCTAAAACTTTTTCCAAAAAAGAAGGTGCGTTAACTTTCGAAAACGGATGCCCTATCTCCACTTCCCCTTTGAAGTTCGTAACTGCTAATTCAGGGAGGCCTTTCAAGAGAGACCCCCCTCCAGTAAATATAACTTTACTAATGACTCTCTCGTTCTTTTTTTCATAAGTTAGCATGACATTATTTGCTTCGGAAAAAATATAATCGATATGAATTCTGATGATGTCCGCTAAATTTTTGTTAGCCACACTTTCAAAAAAGCCAAATTCTTTCTTCATTTTTTCTGCTTCCGAAAAAACAATATCGAATGATTTTGCTATCGAGTCTGAGATATCAGCTCCTCCTCTGTTTATGGTGTGATAACTTTTCAACATACCAAACTCGACGATAGAGAGTTTTGTTCGTGAAGCGCCGAAATCTATAAGTAATACTGGAGAAAGTTCATGTTCAAAATTGGATCTAATAGAAGAAAATATTTCAATTTCAAGAAAAGAAGCTGAAAGAGAAGCTGCTGAAACAATAGATCGAAATTTGGATATTATATCGTTCTGAGTTGCCACAACCAATATATTTTTTTTCTCAACTGAATCTCTTCTCTCATTATCATCGCCAGAAGATGTATTCATATCTTCAAATGACGCTTCTCTCGGAGGTAAGATAAAATAATCTAGAGAAACTTCAGCAATAGGTACGGGGATATATTTGCGAGCTTCAGTGGGAACGATGGAAGCTATTTCATTTTCTTGTATTTGAGGTGGTAACTCCAAAGTAAATATTAAACTGGACTGCACTGGGAGAGAAATAGCTATATTAGTATCACTCACCCCAGATTGTTTCAATACTTCTTTTAAGGCTTCGGCGATTTTGTCTATTGGTAGATTCGTCACACGGCCTGCATCGAGTTCTGCATATGGCCCGAGTGATATAGAGCCATAAGTTTCGAGCATGGCTTTCCCTGATTGCTTTTTTATTTCTACTATTTTTATAGCTGAAGTACCTATATCCACACCGATAGCGCTCCCATCGTTGGACTTTAGATTTATGATACTAGAAAAAAAATTTGTAAACGGATTTATCATTTATGCTATGATTATAACACAAATGAGTTTCTTAGGCACCACATTAAACACCATATTGAATGTAGTTTTCCCAGCATATTGCGTGTCTTGCGGAAAATCCGGGATAGATCTATGTTCCTCGTGTTTGATGGATTTCAGAGAAGCAGAAAGAGAAAGTGCCAAATGGATCTTTCCTATTTATGATTATCGACACCCACCACTTAAAAAAAGTCTTTGGCTTTTTAAATACAAAGGCAAACGTAGATTCGCTAGAGTTTTCGCCGAGATGTTATATGGCAGAATATTGGAAGAACTCTCTGAGCTCAGTTTGATGGAAAATTTTCGTGAACCAATCCTGATACCTATCCCCTTATCCAAGGGGAGATATCGTGAACGCGGATACAACCAAACCGAACTCATTTGTGAAGAATTGATAAAGATAGACCAGAGGCATCTCGGCTATAGTGTAGATATAAAATCAACCCTACCAAATTTTATTTTGGGAAAAAATATTTTAAT
>CALRDL010000018.1 GCA_943354905.1 Candidatus Nomurabacteria bacterium | reverse complement strand
TAAATTAAGGAAGCGATTTTGTCTAAAAAACAGTAGAGTGTAGAGATGAGATTTGGCATTGCGCTCCCGCACCCTGTCGCTCGAAAGAGTACGACTCACGGAGGTGAGAATGTGCCAAAGCACATTCGCAAGACCTTTTGAGAATTTTTCAGAGCAAAGCGAATGAAAAAATCCAAAAGGTGTACTGATCCTGTAAGGATTGCACCAAATCTTTTCTGTGCACGAACATGAGCAAATAGCGGATGGTCACTCGCAAGAGACATGACTCTCGCATACTGGGGATTCAATTCGTACACAATTGTTTCTTGTCGAAGAAGCAAATTATTAAATTAGTTTTAATGATATGACAACACAACAAAAACAAAATTGTATGTATGTCGGTATTGATGTCCACAAGGATACGCATACTGCAGTCGGTATCTCTCCATATGGAGAGAAGTTGTTTGAAATTACGGTTGGTAATTACAAAGAAGATTTTGAAAATCTAAAAGAAAAAGTTGAGGAAATGAAAGGTGTTCTTTCACCGTACATTGGTCTTGAAGATGTGAGAGGATATGGAGAGAGACTAGCGGGATATTTGTATGAGAAATATCCTCTGTACCATGTGCCAAGTATTTTAGTAGACAATGCTCGCCAAAACGCAACGCATCCAGAGAAAAGTGATTCCCTGGATGCGTTTGGGGTGGCAAAAGTCATGATGAGTTCCATCGACAGCCTCCTTGTATATACCATATCGCAGGAGAGTGAAAAAGCCAAGCAATTAAAGGAAATATCACAAGATCGAGAGGATTTAGTGCTTGAGAGAACAAGACTCAAGAATCAAGTGCATACACTTCTGTATCGTATATACAACAACGAATACAGTACATATTTTAAAGATCCATTTACACTCAAAGCACTTAGATTTTGGAGAAATGCAAAACCAAAATGTGATCCTTTTCTCTTGAAAACTATGAAAAGAAAAGTCAGAAGAATTTTGGATATTCATATTGAAGTAACTGACCTTGAGAAAGATATGACAGTACTTTTAGAAAACAATTACACAATCCAAACAGCAAGTGGTTGTGGTGTTGTCCTTGCCTCCACCATCATTGGAGAAATCGGAGACATCAACAGATTCACTTCACCGGGAGCACTGTCTAAATATGCTGGTTGTTCACCGAGAGAAAGGTCGAGTGGCAAGAAAGTCCGACATGTGAAAAGCAGAAGTGGTAACCGGAGACTCAACTGCGCTTTCCACAGAATGGCATTGTCACAAATATCGAGGATGGGTAATGACAAAGCTCGCACATATTTCAAGAGAAAAATATCAGAGGGCAAATCAAAAAGCCAAGCACTGGTTTGTCTTCGTCGACAAATGGTGAACATTGTTTGGATGATGATGAAGCACAAAACAATCTACCGAAATGCTTGACTTTTCCTCATAGCGGATCTTCTAAAGGGTCAGAATTAGAGGGTGGTATATTATTACTTTCATCACTAAAACCCTCCCTAGAAGCCTCCGTGGCCCCAGAGGGCACTTCGGCAGGTATAGAAACCGTTGCAGGAATAGGTGCATCAGCCATAGGCTCTTGGGGGCTTGGTGGAATAGAGTTTTCTTCGGGAGTTGGGTTTTGAGGCTGATTTTGGTCGTCAGGCATAAATTATAAAAGGTTTTTTATATCTTCGGAAACAAGAGGACTTTCTTTTACACCCCTCGTCAGTTTTACAATTAATCCTTTCGTTATTTTTGGATAATTCATTGACCCGTTTTCTTCTATTTTATTTATCAGGTCAGCAATTCTTATTTCTATAATATCATTGCAGTTAAAAATACTCTCTTGCGTAAAAACACTATATTCTTTTGGTGTAACTTTTACTAAAGTATTTTCACTAATACCTGCTCTTTTAATAAACTCGTATTTCTTTTCAATCTGCTTTGTTGAAGTAACCATTATGAGGGCAGAATCTGTTTTTGGATTTAAATTCAGAACAACGAAGTATCTATTTTTTGACTCTCTTTTAGAATCGCCAAAATCTAGAAAAAAATTAAAGACACAGCCTTGTTCAATGCACAATGGAATTCGCATTTTCGGAGGAATGTCCATTGCAGTACATAATTAATCTATCGAGTAAAAAATGACGACACTTCTTCCAATTCTTCAAAAGATTCTTTTGAGAGATTAAGGTCAGATTTTTTTTGTCCAAAAATAGAATCATTTTTTTCTCCGTCAGCGAAGAAATCATTATAATCCATTGCTACTCTTTTTTTTCCTGCCTTGATTTCCTTCTCGTGTTTTTTCCACTCTGGATATTGGTGTGAAAGTTCGGCAAGTTCAAATTGATCTCTGTCTCCAAAAGCAGAATAAACCGATTCGAGACATTCAAGATCAGTTTTAGAAAAGACATTCGTATCAGCAAGTTTAAGTGAAACAAAAGATTGTTTTTTATCATCTGCTGGCTGAATATATTTTTGGGCGTAAGACAAAAAACTTTCAGGTACATCAAGTTCAGCCGCTTTCTTTGCATGCGACCCGACAGGTCCCAGTTTCATTGCCCAATACTCATCTCCAACAATCGGACGGCCGTACTTTCGTAAATGCAAACGGTCAGCAAGATAAATTAACTTGATGGCTTTCATCTTGTTAATTTTTCCGTCCTTCTTTCGTGCGAGATAATTCAGTGCTTGGGTGGCTTTTTTATAGCTTGTTTCAACCAAGTTGGTCATGCTTATATACTATCAAATTCAGTCAAGATACTCAAATACACTATTCCATCAAAATGACCCTTAAAAATAAGTTAAATATATTGTTAGTTTTTTGCTATAATACACGAACATGCTAATTTCCATAAACAAATTTAATATCCAAAGACCAGAAAAGGTAACCTATGAATTTCCTCTATCTAATCCTGCTGACTTAATCAATCGTATAAAAAGCAAAAGTCTGAAATCTTTCTTATCAACAACCGATGAAGTTTTAGCGAAAAATAATATTGAACTAAAATATGAAGATTTAACTGAACAGAAATTTGCCGACTGGCTACCTTATTACAAAGAAAAAATGGAAGAAAACCATCATGATGTTCTCGCAAAGTTAGAATGGTACAAGGACCAAAAGGATTCCCCACTAAAAGGTATATTCCTTTATCAAAATAAAAAACTGGTGGGCAGCGGTATTGTTCGCCTAACTAAAGACACAGCTGACTTTGCATATAAGGCAAGTGATAAGATCAGTATCTCGTCAAAACCTAGCAGTAGTATTGGCTCCGTAATTGAATTTCTGTTTTTAAGATTTGCGAGTGAGAGTGGCTACAAGATGGCGAACAGTAGATCAAGAAATGCTTTTGGTTTCTTTAATACTTTAGAGTATTTAGATTACAAATTAAGATTTGGATATAAACCTATTCCTAGCCCTGGCGTACCCGTAGTGGACAATGTCCCAATAAATGAAACAGGCAGGGTTCTTTTCTATGGACTACAAGATGGAAAATTTATCCTATTCTCTTTACAGCCAGAATCAGAAAAAGGGAAAGACTGGTTTGATAAGAGTCGTTTTAACTCTTTAGAAACTCATTTAAAAGAAATTTATTACTAATGATCTAGTCTAAGTATATTTTCCTTCTCCCCATTAATAACAATTACCTCACCATCTCGTAAAGTTTTATAAGATATATTATTTTTCTCTAAATATTCTACTTCCTTTTCGACTAATGCCGATTCAGGATGGTCGGAGCGATAATGCACAGCAATGCTGTAATTAACCAAACCAAGCCCATTCCAATTAAATTCTGGCGTATATCCTTCAGGCACGATATTCGGGTCATCCACTATTTCTAAACCTTTCATTGAAGGAGATAGAATAACCACTCCAGCGCTATAGCCTCCGTAAACTATTTCATCTTTAGTCAGCATCTCTTTAACAATTAAATCAAAACCGCTTTGCTCGTAAGCGCGTTTTAGTACAAAAGTATTCCCTCCAAGCACCCAGACTAATCCAAATTGAGAGAGATGTTTTTTAAGAATTTCTCTTTTCCGAAATATTTTCTTAGGTTTAATTCTTCAGCTAAAAATCCCAGCGACTCTAAAATTTTTATCTGCTCTTCTAACCCTTTTCTAGCTCTTTCTGTGTCGATACTTCAATCTCTTGAGTTCGCGATAACTGCCACTTTTTTATTATTTCCAACAAGTTTTATTAGCTCGTCAGTAAAATTTCCAAATTTGTACGAAGATAAATAAAGTCTCATATAATTTATATTATACAGAGTTAATTTATTCTTATCCACACCCCCTCTATTTACAGATGTTTAGGATATGTTAATATCTAAATGTGAATAAGAATATACAGCAAAATATCGTTGCAAGTTCAAGCTTGTTACTGCTCAGCCCAAAAACTAGAAGGCTGATCTTTGCGCTGTAAAAATCTCTCAAAACAAAACTTACAACCCAAACACCAGCCTTCTAAGGCTGGTGTTCTCGTTTAACCAAGAATACTTGTTCTTTCAAAATTAAAGTACGCCAAAAATATTGGAAGGTTTTTGTGGAAACCTCTCGAGCTTTTTGTGGCTTTTACTGGCGTACTTGACATATAAGTTTTCGATAGGTTTCCTCACGAGCCCTCCAGTATTCCTGGAGGGCTTGACGCGTTTGATGAAGAAACCCATCGAACAGAAAACCACAAGAAGGAACAATAACATATGAAGATCGTCGAAGGAATGTTTTACACCTACCCACACAAACCCGAACTGGTTGGTACCCATCCAGTAATGGTTGAAGTGTGGCGCAAATGTGTCGCACTTCTTGATGAGGATGGTGTTATGGCCCCTCTTCTCGTTGACGACCGTCGGCAACGAGGAGCAATCACGCGCCAAACCGTGAAGGCCGTGCTTGAACATGCTACTGGAAGAGATTACGAATCCTTTCCATGGCTTGCTTCACAGGTAAGTGAAGCGCAGTTAGAGGCAAGACACAAGACCTGCGAGTGTTCCTTGTTGTATCTGGAGTATCACATTCTTGTTATGTGGTATCTCCAATTCTTGTCGGTGCACTGGACTTGGACGAAAGTCCATCCGGTTTACTTTCAGGAAACCAACGCGAAGACACTTGAGAGTTTGATTAAGCGGATGCCTGGAGACGACAAAACCAGGTCTCGCTTTCTTGCTCGCTTCGACCATTTCTGGGTCGAGAAGGACGGTGGAGTAATCCACACCCGACCTGTTTGGAGCGATGGAGAAGTTAAGCACGACCTCGTCATCGATGGCATCCCCGCTTTCTCTGTGAAAGACTTCGAACACACGGGAGAAGGACCACCAGGAGCTGATTACTAAGCGAGTTCGGCGCTATCCGAACAACAGGATGAGAATCCTGATCAACTTCTCATGGAAGCCAGCAATAATATCCCAAAAGGATTGAGCTGGCTCTCCAATAACACTTCATTAATTTTAATTACTATGAAAAATATAAAACCATACAACAGAAATAAATACATAGGGTGTTCACAAAACCTAGATCTCTACGGTGTTGTTATTGAACGCGCACGCAAAAATTATTTAATTGATATTAATGGGAAAAAATATATTGATATGCTTTCCTCCGCTTCGTCATTACCTTTGGGTTATGAACGAGAAGATTTAGTGAAGGCATACACAGATCAGTGTAAAAAAGTCCCACACACTTGCACAGTCTATACATATACTCCTATTGTGGACGAGTATGTAAAACGTCTTATCAAAACAAGTAAAATAAAAAATGCTAAAGTTTTACTAGGAGCTTTTGGGTCTGACTCCATTGACGCGGCTTTAAAATGTGCTCAAGCATATACAGGCAAGAAAAAATTTATTGCTTTTAAGAAAGCTTATCATGGAGGCACTTTTCTTTCCCTTGCAAGTAATGGTTTTGAAGGAATAAAGAAAAATCTATATTTGCCAGATTTATTTACACACATTAATTATCCAACCACAGAACACTATAAAAAAACTCTTTCTGAGATAGAAAAAATTCTAAAAAAAGGAGATACAGCCGCTCTTATGATGGAAACTATCCTTGGGGACGGAGGTGTTTTCTTGCCTGATGTAGAATTTTATAAAAATATAAAAAAGTTATTGCATAAATATGGTGCCATTTTAATTTTTGACGAAATTCAAACAGGTATGGGACGCACGGGTACATTTTGGGGCTATGAACAGTTTAAAATTCAACCAGATCTTTTTTGTTCTGCAAAAGGTTTAGGTGGCGGATACGCTGTCTTAAGTGCTTGTATTGGACGTGCGGAAATAATAGATAGTCTTGCAAATTGTCAAAATGCCTTCACTTTGTCTGCACATTCTGCGAGTTGCGCAGTGGGGCTTCGTGTAATTAATGCCATTTACGAGGAGAAAGTGATGAAGAATGTAAAAAAAGTGAGTCGCTTATTACAAAATTTTTTCAAAAAAAATCTTAAGGATAGCGAGATCTTTTTAGAAGTGCGAGGAAAAGGTCTTATGCTTGGAATCGCTCTTAGAAGTGATAAATCTATTGGTTCTCATATTGGAAAATTATGTTTAAAAGAGGGTGTCTATATTGGATACTATGGTGAGAACAATAATGTATTACGTATTCATCCAGCTCTTAATATTAATTCGAGGATAGCGCTTGAAGGAGCCAAACGCATTGTTCGCGCTATAAAATTATTTGAGAGTAATCAAGAAAAATACTCAAAGAATAATTTCTTATCTTTTTTCACTTCCTAGTCTAAAAAAACTGCCCGCATTCCCCAAAACCCCCTGCGGGCAAAATTCGGAATCTCGCCAAATTTAAAAAAACATTCAGCCGAGGAAAAGCGGAATCCTAATCCCCAAAATATTTGTTCCGCTTTTCCGAGTCCATTGAATTACCACATTAGTAGAGCGTGGTAGAGATATTAAAATTAGGAAAAACGTCGAGCGTGAGATTAGCTTTAATCATTTGGATTTAGCTCAAAATAGTTTCGAACTTTGTCCAAGATACACCGCTCGAATTGAAATTGAGAGTCATCACGAAAAAATGCGTCGGCGCGAAGCGCCGACGATTGGGCTGAATTCCCGCCAAACCCAAACCCCGCCAAGATTTTCCACGCTCCGCGTGGCTCTTCGTTGCCAATGCAAATGCAACTATGGTAATATTGAGAAGTAACCAATCCCAAACTGCGCCTTTTGTTTTGCAATTTTTTAATTGTGAATCTTAAAGGGCATCACTGTCAGTTTGGCGCAAGCTAGATTGAGTACACAGGGGTGCCCTTTTGGATTTTTATGAATAATCAAACCAAAAAGTTTTTCATTTATACTCGCAAGTCTACGGACGACAAAGACAGACAAGTCCGCAGTATTTCTGACCAATTAGCAGAACTAAAAGATTTGGCGTTGAAAGAACAACTAGAAATTGTTGATGTCTTTGTCGAGAAACAGACCGCCAAAATACCAGGTCGTCCTGTGTTTAACGAAATGTTGGAGCGAATGGAAAAAGGTGAAGCGACTGGTATTTTGGCGTGGCATCCCGATAGACTTGCGAGAAATTCGGTTGATGGTGGAAAAATTATCTATCTTGTTGATACTGGTATAATTTTGGAAATGAAATTTCCAACTTTTTGGTTTGATCCGACACCGCAAGGAAAATTTATGCTCTCAATCGCTTTTTCGCAATCCAAGTATTATGTGGACAACTTGTCGGAGAATATCAAGCGCGGACATAGAAACAAAGTGAAGGAAGGAATATGGCCTCAAATGTCCCCAATAGGTTATGTAAATGTGAAAGGTGGTGGAATTATTCCGCATACAGATTTAGCACCACTTGTGAAAAAGACATTTGAGGCATATGCAACTGGAAACTTCACTTTGCGGGAAGTCCGCGACAAGTTTAATGGGCTTGGATTGAAAAGAAAAAGCGGTAGAGAGCTTGCGGTATCGAATTATCAAAAACTTCTCAAAAATCCGATTTACACTGGTCTAATGAGGTATAACGGAGAAATTTTTGAGGGTAAGCACGAACCGATTATTACAAAGAAAATTTTTGATTCCGTTCAAGAAGTGATGAGCCGAAAATCTAAACCGCATAGCAAAGGACTTAAACCATTTTTGTATAGAGGATTTTTCCGTTGTGGAGAGTGTGGATGTTTTATCACTACTGAGCAACAAAAAGGTCATAACTATCTCCGATGTACAAAACGGAAAAATCCTTGTTTGCAAAAATATGTCCGTGAAGAAATCATCACTTCCCAAATTATGGAAGAAATCAAAAAAGTTTCTTTGCCTCTCGATTGGACGGAATGGATGATTGCCGAAAATGCAAAAGATCGGCAATCGGAAGTCCAATCGAGTACGCTTTTTGCAGACAGTGTAAAAGCCGATATTTCTCTTTTGGAAACCAAAATAGAGAAGCTCATGAACGCGTATTTGGAAAGTGTGTTGTCGCTTGAAGAATATCGCGAAGCTAAAAACAAGTTAGTCAATCAAAAACAGCTTCTCAAAGAGAAATTATCGGCTTTTGAGCAAAAAGCGAATAATCGGTTCGAACTTACGGAAAAGTTTTTGAAATACAATATGGAATTGGCAAACGAGGGAACAAATGAAGAAAAACTTCATTTGTTCAAAAAAGTCGGTTCGAACTTTAAAATTTTGGATCGAACCGTACTTTTTGAGCCACGCGGAGCGTGGCGAATCCTTTCAAATTCAGGATTTTTTGGGGGGAATTCAGAACAGACGGCACTTCGTGCCGACCATATTTTTTGCGGAAATTTGAATTCCGAATTTTGGCGGAGACGGAGAGATTTGAACTCTCGAGACTCTTTCGAGCCTGCCACCTTTCCAAGGTGGTGCACTAGACCACTATGCGACGTCTCCCTAACTTATAATTTACATTAATTCTATGAAAAAGAAAGACTAAGCCGTACAACTACTTGACGTTTTGTTTTCAATTGTTACTATTTATGTAGTATGAATTGGTTAGAAAAGAAATTAAAATTATTTCGATTTCCAATTGTTTTGCTAGTTTTCTTTGTGTCATTTTTCTCGGGTGTATTTTTCATATCAGCGTATTGGGCAGAATTTAATTTTAATATTTCTGCGATAAATGTTACATCAGGGTCTCTCGAAACTTCACACACGAGTTTTGTAGTTTCTCATACTGAACAGTTCTCAAATTTTGAGGGAGAGACTTCTTATCTTATTAGACATTATTATACCTGCGTGGAGGAAGATGAATATGGGAATTGTCTTGATGAAAGTTTGAATCTTTGTCAGTATCTAGATCTAATCCCACAAGATGGAGAGATCGAGGAATTTGGTTTTTCTGGCCAATTAAATTTTCCGATTGATAATACTGATACATGGGATTTAGAAATAAAATCTCCGTGTTTTGCAGGCGAGTGTCCTCTTGATTATAGTGGGGGGGATTCTTCCACAATCCTTAAAAGGTAAAACTTTTACATGCGATTTATTGGTGGATTCTAGTGAGGAACCTCCAAGTGTTAGAAATTATTTTAGACCAAATATTGCTCGCGCCAATAGCTTTTCCACTCGCATTCAAATATCTGCAGTATTTACCGGTGCGACCACTGCTTGTACTGAAAATTGTTTCTCTAATGTTCTTTTCCTTCCGGGATTGGAAGCAAGTAGGTTGTATAAAATAAAAGATAATAATACTGAAGATCAACTTTGGGAGCCAAATGGAAATAGTGATGTCGAAGATCTCTATCTAAATATAGACGGTACAAGTAAAAATCCAAATATTTATACTCGCGATATTATAAAAGAAACAAACACGCCGGTAGCTACAAGTTCTGCTGGGCAAAATATCTATAAAAGCTTTAGCAAAAGCATGGACGAGCTTAAAAGTAGTAAAAAGATAAATGAATGGAAAGCCTATACTTACGATTGGCGACAAAATGTTCGAGATATTGTAAATAATGGCACGAATTACAAAGAAGGAATTGTTCTGCCTGTCGATACACTACGATCATTGGTCAATACATCAAAAAGTGGAAAAGTCACAATCGTAGCCCATAGCAATGGTGGGCTTTTGGCGAAAGCTCTTTTGAAAAAATTACAGGATGATAAAACTTCTGGTGTAAGTGATTTGCTGGACAAAGTGGATGTTTTAATTTTAGTTGCTTCACCGCAAATAGGGACAGCGAGTGCCGTGCCGGCGATGCTTCATGGATACAAACAAGCTATGTTGGGCGGATTGTTGATGGATGAAGTTCGTGCTCGTGAACTAGGTCGCAATATGCAAGGAGCTTTCGGACTTTTGCCGAGTAGGGAATATATAAATCGTGTGAGTGCCTCACCGATTACTTTTGTGGATACTATTATCCCGTCTGATGTGACGACAAAAATGGTACAAAATTTCGGTAGTGCTATCAATTCTTACACAGAATACAAAAATTTTCTTTTTGGTAACGAGGGTAGAACAAATCCCGCTATAGATCAAATAAAATTACCCATAAATTTATCAGAGGATTTATTTAATCAAGCTGAAAGTTTGCATAATGATATCGATATATGGACTCCGCCAAATAGTATGAGAGTGATAGAAGTTGCTGGTTGGGGACTCAGTACTGTCGCTAGCTTTGAATATTATCCTAGGTTTGATTGTCCTGGGTCGCTACAAAATTGCAAGTATGTACTTGATGAAAAACCTAGATTTACGATCGATGGAGACAAGACTGTTGTTGTTCCGAGTGCGCAGTATATGAGTTTTTTGAATAATACAGAAAAATATTGGGTGGATTTACCGGAGCATAACGCTGAACTTTCTTTATTTAGAAGAAACAGAGAACATAAAGATATTTTAGAGGTTAATCAATTAAATAATCTAATTCAATCAGTAGTTCAGAAACAAGCTATTACTTTTGATTCTGTAATGAAAAATACTGTACCAATAAATACTTCGAATTATTTCCGCATCTCTATTCATTCCCCAGTAACTCTAGACGCATATGACTCAGAAGGTAACCATACAGGTAAAGTATGTCCTCCAAATTCTGATTTTTGTTATATTGAAGAGAATATATTAAATAGTTCATATTTTGAATTTGGGGAAGGTAAGTATATAAACATTCCAGAAGATCAGTTTAATAAAATAACACTTCAAGGTACAGATATTGGTACTTTCACTTATAAATCCGAAAAAGTTTTACCAGATGGGACTTCGACAGTATTATCTTTTGTGGATATACCTGTCACTAGGCAATCACAGGCAGAGATAACTTTAAATACGACTACCCAAAACCCTGAATTAAAACTCGATATGACGGGGGATGGAATAACGGACTTCACTTTGAACCCTGGTGTTAAATTTGATCCTATTGTTAATTTGCAAATCATCAAAACAACAATAAATTCTTTGTATGTACCACCAGCCAAAAAGAATATATTTAACAATAGTATTGATAGTCTTATATGTGATGAAATCAATACAAAAAAGAGAAATAGATAAATTAAAATTAAAATTAAAAAATTATCAAAAGCAGATGCACAATTTTACTTGATATGTTGAATAGATTATTAGATAATATAAATTAATATGAAAAAGAAATTTATATTTTTTGTTTTAGGTATTTTTGTTTTAAATGTATTACTTTCGTTACCTTGTCATGGGAATTTAGTATGTACAGGACCAGCTACAACTTACTTCTCGTATCCATTTTTATGGTTCATTGTTTTAATTCCCTTAAGTCTACTAGCTCTTACACTCAATGAACAAAAACACAAATTCTGGCTAAAATTTACCGGAGCATTTTTTTCAATCTCAATGTTTTTAGTTTTCCTTATGCCTGAATATGGTACAGGGGTAGTCTCTGTTGATCGTGAATTAACAAACTGGTTTTTAACAGGCGTATACTCTTTTATTTCCATAATATATTTCATTGTTCAGTTTATTAAAAATAGAAAAATTACTTAATATCGAATAAATGGTATTAATCCTGACACCAGTAATGCCACTTATCCACAGTTTTTTTATATTTTATAGCACACCTTTTTTCTATGTGGTATAATTTCCCCATGAACATGGAAACAAATAAAAAGTCACTTTTGATCTTTCTTGTACTAATCGTGGTAGGAGGAAGTGCCTATGGAGGTTTTTATTTTTTTAAAAAATATTTTGCAAAACAACTTGTTGTAAATCAAAATTCTTCTGCAACAACAAGTCCTGAAGATGTTATCCCTGGATTTATACGAGATGCTTCGATGAAAATACCTGAAGTGTTTCCAGTAAAATTAATACTTGAAAATGATATTGCTGGTATAGTTGAATCATTTTCAGTTAGTCAGGCTGGCAAACCTACACAGCATACGTTTAAATATACAAGTAAAAAAAATCTCGGGGATAACGTATTTTACTTTATGAAATATTTAAGTACGAATAAGTGGCACATCGTTGGTGTTCCGACAACCGAAAAAACATTTGCATCATTTTCTTCTACAAGAAAAATTATAGAAAATGTATTTATTACAATAAACGAGGTAGAGTCTGTCGGAGTGATAGTAGATGTAACTTATATAAAATAATTATGAATAAATATTTTTTTTTGAAGTACTCACTTATAGCTATATTCTCACTATTAGCTTTTACAATATTTATTCCAATCAATAATGTGAGTGCTGACCAACTAGAGTGTCCAGTAAATTTCGGTGAGACGTATGCCCAGGTTGTAGGTACTTACTCGACCTGTCCAACTGGTTCTTGCGGTTCAAAATGGTGTAGGACAGGAATACTGACATGTATGAAATTGGGTACAGGAGGTCATACTCAGTTTGGGACATGTAGTGCTTACTACGACTGTTCAATGGGTGGGACAGGGTCATTTTCTGCTATTGCCGGTGGATGTGATACAAGCTCCTGTGTTCCTGCAAATGCTGACGGTTCTTGTGGTGGAGGTAGTGGAATTACGCCACCACCAACAACAACATCTCCTAGCTTTACCATCAGTGTTTTTCCGACAACAAATTCTGCAGTAAATGGGGAGATGAAACAATATAATTTATCAGTAACTCCAACTAATTCAGCTGCAGAAGGAGCTTATACCTTTGTTTATCCAATACCAGGATGTCCTACTGGTGCGACTTGTGAATATATCGGAGGAAACACAGCTTCAACAGGTACTGACACAAGAACGAATGGCGATGAATTTGCAACTCCTGCATTCAAACAAGTCCGTGTAATCCCAACATCAGCAACACCAGGTACATATTATCTCACTTTTTCAGCAACAAAAAACGGGACATCAATAACAAATAGTACATCTGCTTCTTTAATAGTAAATCAATCTTCTGCCCCTACTATCATTATGTCGGCGCCAGCTAGCTCTCAAATCAATGTTCCATTTACCGTCTCTTGGACTTCAACTAATGCAACATGGGTAGTCACCACTTCTTCTACTATGCCACCAGCTGGTTGTACATTAAACCCTGTTCTTTCT
>CALRDL010000017.1 GCA_943354905.1 Candidatus Nomurabacteria bacterium | reverse complement strand
CATTTTGCTCTTACTTTGCTTCCATACACTGCACTTTGATTTTTGTTTGCCATATATGCTTTTAAGCTTTCGCCCTTTAAAATATTAATAGTTAACCTTTGTCACCCCAATTCTATCAAAGTGTCACCTCATATGGTTAACTGTACAGTCTCTTGACTCTAATAGTTTAGAGATTACCAAGATCAACAAAATTACAATAGAAAGTGGAATAGATTTGTATATACAATACATAACAGAAACACAACATTACCAAATAGATGGAGCGCCAGCCGAACGCATACTGAGACAATACAGCAATGTAAATTTCGTTAAGGGGAACACATACATTAGTGTCAACGGGTATTCTTATACGAAGAGTAATAGGGATGATATCCTCATGCAGATAGCCCTATCTATTGCTGCACAATAACCCAGTGCAGTACTTACCTACTGGAAGTTATGCGACCATGATAATAAAGCAACTATTTATAAACCTAAAAAATCAATAAATATGGACAAAAATATAGAAATTGAAATACGAGGACCTTTATCAAAAGGAGAATTTGAGGCATAAGGTACATTTTCCGTGGCTTGTAAAATCAGTTTACAATTCTTTGGAGCAATAGTAGAAGCTAGAAAAATTGAACTCAATACTTTTCTAAAAAGAAAGGTAGATATACCTCTATGTATTCTCATACATATAAACCAAACACATTTGAAATGCAATAGCAAGAACAGTCTTTTATGGTCATTTGATTCATCGCTTAGGGGCTCTTTTGAGCTCCTTTTGCGTTAGAATCGAATCTCATTTGGGTGTAATTGTGCGTTGGACAAGACTAGGGGTTGTGTTCAGTTGGGATTGTGATATAATACAAAAATTAGAAAGCATGATATAATACAACGAGATGATTGATGATAATAAAAAATTAGAAAATATGATCGATAAATTAGCAATTTCTGTCGCTAACGGTTTTTTGTCTATAGATAAAAGATTCAATAATGTTGAAGAAGATATAAAATCTTTTAAAATGGAAACAGGAGAACATTTAGATGGAATTGAAGAAAAACTTGGGGAAGTCAATGAAAATGTCGAAGCAATAATAAACGATTATCATACACGAATCGAAGTATTAGAGGAAAAGGTTCTAACTTAAATTATGAGTGATTCAAAGAATGAAAAAATATTAACAACCAAGGGAGTTGTCACTGAAGCTCTCCCATCTACGTTGTTTCGGGTTGAAATCGAAGATAAATCTGCAAATAAAGGAGAAAATATAGCAGAAAAAAAAGAAATCTTGGCATATCTTTCAGGTAAGATGCGTATGCATAGAATAAAAGTTTTGATAGGGGACGTAGTCGAAATCGTGCTCGATCCTTACGGTGGAAAAGGAAGGATAATTAAAAGGTTGTAATTTTTTAAAGAATAGTGTATTATATTATTTATAGTATATAAAAAGGTATAGTATTGAAAAATAAGGGTTTTTTCCTTGTTTTTAGTTTTGTTAGCGTTTGTTGAGTTTTTAAGTAAGTATTTATTTATGAAAATCAAATCAGCAGTAAAAAAAATTTGCGATAATTGTAAGATGGTCAAACGAGCCAGACATTTAAGAATAATTTGCTCTAATCCAAAGCATAAGCAAAAACAATAATTTATGAGAGTCCTTGGAATAACAGTACCAAATGAAAAAAGATTAGAAATTGGCTTGACTTGCCTTTATGGTATTGGTATATCTAAAGCTCGCAAGATTTTAGACCAAGTCGGGATCAATCGCGGAGTTAAGGCCAAAGATTTGACACTCGACGAAGAAAATAAAATTCGTGTAGTTGTCGAAGGTATTCTAATAGAAGGAAATTTAAAAAGAGAAATCGGAGCGAATATAAAAAGATTGAAAGATATAAAAAGTTATCGCGGGGTAAGACATATGAAGAGGCTTCCAGTCCGTGGACAGAGAACTAAGACAAATTCCAGAACAGTCAGAGGTAATGTCAGAAAAACCATGGCATCAGGTAAGAGAAAAGAAAGTAAGACATAAAATAAAAAGTTAAAATGCCAACAAAAGAAAAAACAACAAAAGAAATAGATACTGAAAAAGCCCGCCCGAACGACACAGTCGGGCAGGTTACAGAAGTGGAGGAAAAGAAAGTTTCTCTAAAAGCGCCAAAGAAAAAGGTGGTCTCTGGTGTTTTGCATATTGATGCTACTTTTAACAACACAAAGGTTCTTTTTTCTGATAAAGTTGGAAATACATTATTTTGGTCAAGTGCAGGAAGTTTGGGATTTAGAGGAGCAAAGAAGGGGACACCTTTCGCAGCTTCAAAAGTCGGTGATGTGATAGGTGGCAAGGCCTCTATGCTCGGGGTGAAGGATGCAGATGTGGTCGTGCTTGGAGTTGGTTCTGGGCGTGAACCAGCGATCAGAGCTTTCATGGCTCATGGTATAGAGATCACAGCGATAAAGGACGCTACCCCAGTACCTCATAATGGACCAAAAGCTAAAAAACCAAGACGTGTATAGCAATTAGCAATTACGAATGAACAATTTCAAATTAAAATTCGTAATCCGTAATTAATAATTCGTAATTTAAACAATATGATAAGTAAACCAAAATTCAAAATTTGTAGAAGACTAGGTCCAGGAGTATATGACAAGTGTCAGACTTCTAAATTTACCACGTCTGCCAAAGTCGGTCTGCCAGGGGCTCGTCGTCCAAAAGCTCCTTCTGAATACGGAGCACAATTGATCGAAAAACAAAAAGTTAGATTTTCGTATGGTATCACTGAGAGACAACTTTCAAACTACGTCAAAAAAGCTTCAAAAATGAAAGGAGCTGGAACAACTGATAATCTTTTTGAAGGACTCGAATCTAGACTTGATAACGCTGTATACCGGATGGGTCTCGCCCCATCTAGACGTGGTGCAAGACAAATGGTTTCGCATGGGCATTTTATTGTGAATGACAAGAGAGTCACTATCCCCTCATACGAATTAAAATTTGGAGATGTTATAAAAGTTCGCGAAGGTTCTAAGGCAAAGAAAATTTTTAATAACATGGCCGACCGATTGAAAGACTATACAACTCCAGCATGGATAAATTTTGATTTGAGCAGTATGCAAGGGAAAATTTTAAACAAGCCAAAAAATACGGAAGGCTTCTTTGATTTAAATGCCGTTTTGGAGTTTTATAGTCGTTAATTTTTATTAAATCCCTTAAATTTCTTAGGGGAATAAGTATTATAAATTTAAAGTAATTTTTTAAATATATGTCCGACAATAAATTTGAGAATAAAATAGTTATGCCCAGCAAGCCACGTGTTGTTTTGGAAGATGGAAACAAAGGAGTATTTGAAATAGACGGTTTGTCTCCTGGATATGGTCATACACTTGGAAATAGTTTGAGAAGGATTATCCTCTCTTCTCTTCCTGGTGCGAGTATCGTATCTATCAAGATCGATGGAGTTTCTCATGAATTTCAGACAATGGATGGCATTAAAGAAGATGTCATTGTAATGATTTTAAATCTTAAAAAGGCTCGTTTTAAAATGTTATCTGATGAACCTCAGACTGTTAGTATATCTATTAAAGGTCCTCAGGAAGTCACAGCAGGAGATATAAAGACTGGTGGACAAGTAGAGATATTGAATCCAGAACTTCACATCGTAGAAGTCACAGGTAAAGTGAATTTAAACATAGAAATGACTATCGAGAAAGGACTTGGATTTATTTCTAAAGAAGTTTTACAAAAAGATAAAGTTGAGATAGGTACTATCGCCGTCGATGCCATCTTTACTCCTATTCGCCGAGTTTCTTATGAAGTTGAAAACATGCGTGTCGGTGATAAGACCAACCACAACCGTCTTCGAATATCTATCGAGACAGATGGTACTCTTTCCCCACGAGAAGCGATGACTCAATCCATCGCTATCATGATAAATCAATTGAAAGCTATTATTGATTTCAAAGAACCTGAGGTTGAAGTAGTAGAAGAATCTTCTTTTGAAACCAAAGCTATAAAGAAAGAAGAAGAAAAAGGTGCAGAATTTACTGATGTCCTAAAGACTCGCACAGACAGTCTAGATCTTTCTACTCGTACATTAAATGCGTTAACAAGTGCAAATATTCGTACACTAGGAGGACTTGCTCGCAAAAAGCGAGAGGATTTACTCGAAGTCGAAGGCATCGGTGAAAAAGGAATTACAGAAATTAAAAAAGTCCTTAGTAAATTTGGTTTAAATTTAAAAGATTAATATATGAGACACGGAAATAATAAAAGAAAATTTGGAAGAGTGAGAAAAGTTCGTAATGCACTAGTAAATTCTCTAGCGCTTAATTTGATTGTGCGTGAGAAGATCAAGACGACATTGCCAAAGGCAAAAGAACTTCGACCATTTATGGAAAAGTTGGTAACTCGCGCAAAAAAAGGAGATATGAATACTCGAAGACTGGTCATTGCAAAACTTTCTAATACCAAGGAAGTCAAGAAACTTTTTGATATATTAGCTCCAAAATATAAAGATGTAAAAGGCGGTTACACTAGAGTTTTGAAATTAGGAGCCAGAAAGTCTGATGGTGCACCGATGGCTATCATAGAGTTTGTGTAATTTTTAACAATAGTTTAGTATAAAATAAATGAAAAAAATCGAAACCAAGACAAAAGAGACTAAGACTATAGATGCTACTGGTCGCACTCTAGGGAGAGTGGCGAGCGAAGTAGCTATGTCTTTGATGGGTAAAACCAAACCTACTTTTGAGCGTAATGCTTATACAGGTGTACCTGTCAAAGTCATCAATGCTTCAAAACTCAGCATAACTCCAAAGAAATTGGCTGAGATTTATCATACTAGATATTCAGGTATTCCGGGTGGACTTCGTATTTTATCTGGTACTGAGACAGCTGCAAAGAAAGGTTTGAAAGAATTAGTTAGTTTGGCTGTTTATAAAATGTTACCTGATAATAAAATCCGAAGAACAATGATGAAAAATTTAAAAATAGAAGATTAAAAATAGCCTGCCTGCGCAGGCAGGAAGACTAAAAAAAGATAAAATATGGAAAAATTAACGAAAGAAAAATATATAGAAGCAATCGGAAGACGCAAAACGTCTACTGCTCGCGTACGTATTACGGAGGCAAATAAGATGAGTTTTATTGTGAATGAAAAAGACGCCAAAGAATATTTTAAAACAGAAGTGGAACGACGTTTGATTTTGGACCCAGTAGTCAAGGGAGGAATAGAAGGCAAGCCTATGGGCAAGTGGCAAATAGAAGTAAAAGTTTCTGGTGGTGGAACTCATTCTCAAGCTGAAGCTATTCGTCATGGACTCGCTAGAGCTCTTATAAAAGATGATGTAGAACTTCGGGGAGGACTAAAGACCCTTGGCTTTTTAAAACGTGATCCTAGGGCAAAAGAAAGACGCAAATTCGGATTGAAAAAGGCGAGAAAGGCACCACAGTGGTCAAAGAGATAATTCAAAAAATCCTCGAAAGGGGATTTTTTTTTCCTCACCCCTTCGCCCCTCTCCATTTTAAATAAATGGAGAGGGGTTGGGGAGAGGGTAATTTTGTGGTATATTATCTCTATGAACGATGAAGAAGCCAAAAAAGATCCTGAAATCATTGATCCATCCCTCGAGGCTGCTCGGGATGACTCTACTGAGTCAGTTGAATTTGAATGGAATGAAGACGGGGAAGAAGATCTAAGAAAAACTCTCAAAAAACTCAGAGAAGATTTGAAGGTGGTTCGAAAAGAAAAAGAAGAATATTTGACTGGCTGGCAAAAAGAGCGAGCGGATTTTGTGAATTATAAAAAAGATGAAGATGTTCGCAAAGCAATGTTTTCTGAAGTGATGCGAGAACGAATTCTTTCCAATTTTCTTTCGGTGATGGATAGTTTCAATATGGCTTTTGCAAATAAAGAGGCTTGGGAGAAAGTAGATTCTGGTTGGAGAAAAGGCGTGGAATATATTTATTCGCAAATGAATGGAATTTTTGAAGAATATGGAGTCAAGAGTGTCGGAGTTGTTGGAGAAATTTTCGATCCAAATATTCACGAGCCAGTCGAAATGTTACCCACAGATAAAAAAGAAGAAGATAATAAAGTAGCCATAGTTATCCAAAAAGGCTACAAATTGGGCGTTCGAGTAATGCGTCCAGCTAGAGTAAATATTTATGAGTTTAAGGAATAAAGCTACTCTACAATTCGTTAGAATTGTAGAGTAGCGTGAATTGAAATATATGATTGTAGATAAAATAATACAATTAAATAATCAAGATAAAGCTCGGCTTACACAATTTGATATAAATGTTGATACTTTAAATGCAAAAGAGATATGGCAATATTTAGCTTCTTTTTGGGATTTTGGTACTTTTCGCAAAGGAGTATCTGATTTAAGTGGTAAAAGAATTATTACAACCTTACCTGAAAATCCACATTTTCCAGTGTATGCATATGATGAATGGAAAGGAGGTGATTGGGATGCTTTTTCTTATGGTATGGATTATGATTTTTACCGATCATTTTTTGACCAAGTTCGAGAATTACAAAAAAATGTACCTCATCCGCATCAATTTGGAACTTTGAATACTAATTGTGATTGGGCGAGTGACGTCTGGCATTCTAAGAATTGTTATCTTTCCCGTACTCTTTTAGAATGTGAAGATTTAGATTATGGATTTAGACTTGTTAAATGTAAAAAGAGTGTCGATGTAACATATAGTTTTGAACTTGAGCGATGTTATGATTGTTTATATTGTTATAAGTCATACCGACTTCAACATGCTGTTGATTGTCGTAATTGCCTAGAGTCTTATTTTTTATTTGATTGTCGTGGGTGTTCAAATTGTTTCATGTCTTGGAATTTAAGGAATAAGCAATATTTTATTCGTAACATTCAACACACTAAAGAGGAATATGATGCATATATTATTTCACTCGATCTTGGTTCGAGGAGTGTGCGTCAAGAATTGCTTAAAGAATTTATGGATCATATTCGTGAGGATGCGTTCCATCGGGAGAATTATAATGTTCAGGTTAAAAATTCAACTGGCAATTATCTTGATCACTGTAATAATTGTCGTGAATGTTATTTTGTCGAAGAGTCAGAGAATTGCGTCGCTACTGCTCGTAGTCTTGGCTCTAAAGACCTCTTGGCATCATTTAGCTCGTTGAAAAGCGAGTCTGGATATCTCTTAGCCATGGGAAGTTATTCATATGGATGCATGGCCATATTATTTTCCACTAACTGTAGATATTCATATTATTTAGATGGATGTGAAGAATGTGAATATTGTTTCGGTTGTGTCGGTCTTCGGAAAAAGAAATATTGCATTTTAAATAAACAATATGAGAAAGGTGAATACGAGGAAATTATCGAAAAAATTAAAAATTCAATGAAGGCTAATGACACATGGGGTAAATTTTTCCCAAAAGATATGTCTTATACAAGTTACGATGAATCAATGGCTCAGTTTTATTATCCATTATCAGCTGATGAGATTTCTGCCCAAGGATTTAAGTTATCTGATGTTATAGCCTCTGTGTCTGAAGGAATTAATCCAAATACATTACCTGATAATATAAAAGATATCGATGATATAGTTTGCAAAACTCAGCTTGTGTGCCCAGTGACTACAAAGAAATTCGGGATTGCTTCCCAAGAGTTAGCATTTTATAAAAGTGAAGGAATTCCTTTACCTCTATATTACTTTGATTATCGAACACTACAAAGATTCACCTCTTTTTCTTCACTCTCTTCATTTAAAGGGACATGCGTAGAATGTAAAAAATCAATAGAACATTTCTATCCAGACACTTGGCAATACAAAAAAATCCTTTGCGAAGAATGTTATAAACAAAATATAGCTTAAAATGACATTTTATTATTTTGCAAAATGTTGGAATGAATAATTCAAGTGAAACAAAAACACATTCGAAAACTCCAGTATCTGCGATCTGCCAAAACTGTAAACAAAACTTTCTAATTGAAGAGGAGGATTTTAATTTTTACGAAAAAATAAAAGTTCCAGCTCCGACTTTTTGTCCGGAATGCAGATTACAGAGGAGGATGGCTTGGAGAAATGAGCGTGTATTATATAAGCGTCTATGCGACTTGTGTAATAAAAGTATTTTTGCGATGTATCATGAATCTGTATCTTTCCCGGTTTATTGTCGTGAATGTTGGTATGGAGATGGTTGGGATCCGAGTTCGTATGGACGAGAATATGACATGTCTCGATCTTTTTTTGAACAATATAAAGAATTATTAAATGTTGTTCCACGCTTGGCATTATTTCAGAGAAATACTATAAATTCTGATTATACAAATATGACGGGAGAATCAAAAAATGTCTATCTTTCTGTGTCAGTTATAAATTCTGAAGATGTTTTTTATTCAAAAAATATTGATAAGTCTAGAGTTATGGTTGATTCTCTAAATGTTTTGAATTCAGAAAATTTATATCAAAATGTTGAAGCTCAAAGTAATTATAATTCTCAATATCTTTTGCTTTGTCGGACTTGCATAGATTCTTATTATTTAGTTGATTGTGTAAATTGTAGTAATTGTTTTATGTCTTTTAATCTACGGAACAAGGAATTTTATATTCGGAATAAACAATATACAAGAGAAGAATATTTTAAAGAAATAGGAAAATTTAATCTGAAAAGTAGAGATTCGAGAGATGTGTTAATTCAAGAATTTGAAGAAATAAAGAAGAAATCAATATATAGATTTGCAAATATCAACAAATGTACAAATGTTACGGGAAATAATCTTTTGAACAATAAGAATTGTAAAGAATGTTTTGAGGTGTATGATGCAGAAAACTCCAAATATTGTTATCGAGCTTTTAATTTTAAAGAATGTATGGATTTTTGTTTTGGCACAAAGTCTGAATTAATTTATGAATATGCTATAGGCGCTTTGAATGATTATAATGTTAAATTTTCTTGTTCTTTAAATAATGTGCGTAATGCTGATTATTCAGATTTTTGTGGAAATTGTACAAATATATTTGGATGTATTGCTCTTAGGAATCAAGAGAATTGTGTTTTTAATAAACAATATTCAAAAGAAGAATTTATTAAACTGCGAGAAAAAATTATCGAGCAGATGAGAACAATGCCTTACATAGATAAGATGGGTAGAAAATATGAATATGGGGAATTCTTTCCAATTGAAATCTCTCCTCATGCTTATAATGAAACTTTGGCTTCAGATATCTTTCCTATGGATAAAATAGAGGTAGAGAAAAATGGTTACAGATGGAGAGATCAAGATGTTAAAAATTTTGATATTACGATTTCAGCTGATAAAATTCCCGACAACATAGATGAAGTGAATGATGAAATATTAAAAGAAGTTTTAGGTTGTGCCCATGCGGGGAATTGTGGACACAGGTGTAACACAGCTTTTCGTTTGACCGATTTTGAATTGAAGTTTTATAAAAAACACGACATACCTATTCCAGTTTTGTGTTCGAACTGCCGTTACTACGAGAGAATGCAAGTCTTAACTCCACTCAAGACTTGGCATCGCAAATGCATGAAAGATGGTTGTCAAAATGAATTTGAAACCGCGTACGCTCCAGATCGACCAGAAATAGTTTACTGCGAGCGTTGTTATCAGCAGGAGGTTTATTAGTACCCCCTCCGTCCTTCGGCACCTCCCCCTATGTAGGGGGAGGCTGGGTGGGGGTAAGTTTTTAAAATAAAGAAACTTACCTCTTACCTCCCAAAAGTTTCAAATAAAAATTTTTTAGTTTCTTCGTCTACAAATTGAGTGACGATGATCATCATTTCAGTCGTGAGATTTAAATCTTTTTTAATATTTATAAATAAATGTTCGTAAGGGAATGGGGAGATCCAGGCGGAATTTTTAAGGCAGACGAAGCCAGCTTTTTTTAGTAAATAGCGTAGACTTTCGCGTTCATTTTTTCTCGACTCCGGTAAGTCAAGCAAAATAATTCTCCAAAATCCATCCCAAGAAGTGTTTACAAGTGTTGTGTCATTATTAAGTTTTAAAATATTCATTTTCTTTTTACCTTCTTTGGTTAGACGAGCGTATTCGTTCTGAGGAGAAGATATGTTTTCGATTAGTCCGGCCTCACGGAGACCTTTTAGTGAACGAGTAATAGCGTATTTATTTCTAGATAGGGGCTTAGCCCCTATCTCTAGGCTTGATAGAGAAACTGCTGTTTTTTCACCCAAAATCTTTAATATTTTACTAGAATAGTCTTTTCGGCTTGACATGTTTATAACTTATCATATATACTCTCTTTATACAAGTATTTCGTGGTCGCGAAAAAGATGTATAAAGTGATAAGTTTTAATAAAAATAATATGAAAACATATAGTAAAAGGATATTTAGAAGTAAAAATAATAAAGTATTTATGGGGGTAATGGGTGGGTTTGGAGAATATTTCAATGTTGATCCGACATTATTTCGAGTAATTTATACAGGTTTTACTGTTTTTAGTGGTATTTTCCCTGGTATTCTGGCTTATATTTTAATGGCATTAATTATGCCTATTGAAAATAATATTTTAGAAATTAATAGTTAATAATAAAAAACATATGTCAAAAATCATAGGAATAGACTTAGGTACAACAAATTCAGCGGTAGCTATCATCGAAGGTGGTGTTCCAAAGATTATCGAAAATGTAGAAGGAAATCGTACGACTCCTTCGATAGTCTCTGTAGCTAAAAATGGTGACAGATTGGTAGGGCTTCTTGCAAAAAGACAAGCTGTTACAAACCCAGAAAATACAGTCTACGGCATTAAGCGCTTCATGGGTCATAATTTTGAAGACCCAGAAGTACAAAAAGATTTAAAAAATGCATCTTTTAAAATTCAAAAGGGATCTAGTGGTGGAGTAGAAGTAAAGATTGGTGATAAATGGATGCGTCCAGAAGAAATCTCTGCAATGATTTTAGGAAAAATTAAAGCTGATGTAGAAAAAAAATTAGGAGAGAAAATTACCGAGGCCGTCATCACTGTGCCTGCGTATTTCAACGATGCTCAAAGAAAGGCGACAAAGGATGCTGGGATGATTGCTGGTCTCGATGTAAAGAGAATCATCAATGAACCGACAGCCGCCGCACTTGCCTATGGATTTAATAAAAAGAAAAATGAGAAAATAGTCGTCTATGATTTTGGTGGAGGAACTTTCGATGTGTCTGTCTTAGAGATAGGTGATGATGTCATAGAAGTAAAGTCTACAGATGGCGACAGTCACCTCGGAGGCCGAGACATAGATCACAAGATTATTGCGTGGATTGCGGAAGAATTTAAGAAAATTTCTGGTGTGGATGTTCGTGGAGATAAGCTAGCTCTTCAACGCCTCGATGAAGCAGCAGAAAAAGCAAAAATCGAACTTTCAACAGCGATTGAAACTGAAATTAATATTCCGTTTATTACTTCTACTGCCGAAGGTCCTCAGCACTTGCTTCTCAAAATGTCTCGTGCCGAGCTTGAATCTATTGCTGATGAGTATATTTCTCGTTCGATAGAGATCACAAAACGCGCGATGACTGCATCTGGATTCAAGATGGAAGATATGAATGAGATAGTAATGGTAGGTGGACAGACAAGAATGCCAAAGATTGTGGAAGAAGTTAAAAAAGTTTTTGGCAAGACTCCAAACCTGACTATCAACCCTGATGAAGTCGTGGCTCTCGGCGCTGCGGTACAGGCTGGAGTATTGCAAGGAGATGTACGAGATGTTTTACTCCTTGATGTCATTCCACTTTCTCTTGGTATCGAAACTCTCGGTGGTGTGGCTACTAAACTAGTCGAAAGAAACACCACTATTCCTTCAAGCAAATCACAGACATTTTCTACCGCGGCGGACAATCAAACTTCTGTGGAAATACACATTGTCCAAGGTGAAAGACCAATGGCGAGCGACAATAAATCCCTCGGCCGATTTATTTTAGATGGAGTGCCTCCAGCACCTCGGGGAATTCCGCAAGTGGAAGTTTCCTTTGATGTGGATGCAAATGGAATTTTGAACGTTACTGCGAAAGATAAAGCATCTGGAAAAACTCAATCTATAAAAATAGAAGCGAGTTCAGGACTCAAAGAAGAAGATATCAAAAAGATGCAAGCGGATGCGGAGCTTCACGCTGAAGAAGATAAAAAGAAAAAGGAAATCGTGGATATAAAAAATACTGCTGAGATGACTATGTATACTGCTGAGAAAGCTATCAAAGACGCAGGGGACAAAATTCCTGCGGAATTAAAAACTGAAGTAGAAGGAAAAATCTCTGCTCTCAAAACTGTAAAAGACGGCACAGATGGCGAAGCCATAAAAAAAGCTACTGAAGAACTTTCTGCTGAAATGTCCAAGATAGGTGAAGCCGTAGCCAAGAGTGGCGGAGGTACTGAGCCAGCAGGCGAAGCGCAGAAAAATCAAACTCCCGAAGAACAACCAGCTGAAGTCAAGGATGCGGAACATAGAGACGTTCCACCGGAAGGGGAAGAACCAAAAGCGTAAAAAAATTACAAAAAATCACCCAGAAACTAAAATAGCCATACACTTTACCTCCTTTCGGTGTGTACGGCTATTTGATCTCGTTTGAAAAAATCAATAAATAAGGTATAATTTGAAAATGGAATTACCCGAAATACCTTTAAATAGAGATCTCACATATTTGGGTATCACGACCTATCGAGACAAGAATCAGCTTTTTGGTATCAAGCGCAAAGACAGGCGTCAGCATGTTTATATTCTCGGAAAGTCAGGTACCGGTAAATCCGTGCTCATGTTCAACATGATAATTCAGAATATTCAAAACGGCGAAGGAGTCTGCGTCGTCGATCCGCACGGAGAACTCGTCGAAGGAGTCTTGTCGGCTATACCTCCACATAGAATGAAAGATGTAGTTTATTTTAATCCAGCAGATACAGATCATCATATCGGTTTTAATGTTCTAGAACTTATAGATCCACAATATAAACATCTGGTGGCTTCCGGTCTCATGGGAATTTTCACAAAAATTTGGGCGAATGCTTGGAGCGCCAGAATGGAATATATTTTGAATAATTGTATTTTGGCTCTGCTCGATACTCCCGGTACGACTCTTCTTGGAATTCCGCGTATGCTTGTTGATAAAGATTATCGTCAGAAAATAATTGCAAATTTGAAAGACCCAGTTATCAAGGCTTTTTGGATACACGAATACGAAGCTTGGCAAGATAAATTTCGAAATGAAGCTATTGCTCCGATCCAAAACAAAGTCGGACAATTTCTATCGACTTCGATCATCCGCAATGTCGTCGGTCAATCAAAAAGCACCATAAATATTTTTGACATAATGAACGAAGGGAAAATTTTCTTGGTGAACGTGTCCAAGGGTCGTATCGGTGAAGACAATTCTGGACTCTTGGGAGGTATGATCATCACCAAGATTCAGCTCGCTGCCATGGAACGGGTGCGTATTCCTGAAGAAATTCGTAAAGATTTTTATCTATATGTCGACGAATTTCAAAATTTTGTGACGGATGCTTTTGCGGGGATTTTGTCTGAGGCTCGAAAATATCGATTGAATTTAACTGTGGCGCATCAATATACCGCGCAACTCGTGGTGGATAAAAGTTCGGCAGTACGGGACGCTGTTTTTGGCAATGTTGGCACAATGATTGTTTTTCGGGTGGGTTCCGATGATGCGGATTTTCTAGAAAAAGAGTTTGATCCAGAATTTACTCCAGGAGATATAGTCAATCTTCCAAATTATAAAATATATTTAAAGCTGATGATAGACGGAGTAACTTCGCGTCCTTTTTCAGCGAAAACTTTGCCACCGATGGTGAAGTCTGGAAATAAAGAGATTGAAAAAGAAGTGATAGAATCTTCGCGCAAACTGTATTGTAAACCTAGGGAGCAAATCGAAAATGAAATAAATAATTGGAGTGGAATGTCACTCGGAAACAATAATAATGGTTCTTCAAATGGACATATTAGTGGTAATATTACCAGTGGAGGACTTGAGAAATTCCCGATTATTTGTTCTTTGTGTGGACTTGAGAAGAGTGTACCTTTCAAGCCAGAGCTTGGCCGACTGGCATATTGTAAAGAATGCATCGCCAAAATAAAGTCTGGTGAAGTAAAAGTAGAAAAAGGCAACGGAGAAAACCCAATACGATATGATGATTCAAAATTTTTTAAACCACTATCTGATCTCGGTATAGAATTCCCTTCAAAAGAAGAAGATAAAGAAGTTTTGAAAAAAGTTGAAGAGAAAATTCCTGTTAAAGAAGTTGAGGTGGTAAAAGAAAAAATAAAAGTTCCGGAAAAGAAAAATGATGGAATTATTAGTACATTCAAAAATGTTTTTAAAAATAACAATGAAAAGAATAAAAATCAAAATTCTCAAAATAAACCAGTAGTAGAAAATCTGGCGTTGAAAGAGGTTTTAAATAAAACTCTAAAAGAAGAAAATAAAGAAACGAAAATAGAAGAAATAAAAATACAAGAACCTGTAATAATATCTATACCCAAAGCTCCAGAACCAGCATCTCTCGATATTCTAAAAAATTTATCTCATTCTAAGTCTGTTCGCGCAGGCGGGGATAGGTCAGCCAGTCGGGAAGACATGGATAAATTGAAAGATTTGATTCAGGTCAAGATAGAAAAGAAAACAGAAGATACAACCTCACCTCTGCCTATGCAGACAGGCACTCCTCCTCTAAAGGAGAGGGAGCAAGTCAAAGAAGTACCAGAAGATGTATTGCGAAAAATTTTAGAAGAATAGCTACTCTACAATTCGTTAGAATTGTAGAGTAAGAAAATATGAAAAACGAAACAAAAAACTTTAGTTGGATAGAGGCATTTAAATCAATATGGTATTTTTTAGCGGAAGAGAAATTAAAATTTACTTTCTATTTTATTATTCTTCTTT
>CALRDL010000016.1 GCA_943354905.1 Candidatus Nomurabacteria bacterium | reverse complement strand
CACTAACACAAGAGATCTCCCACGGGTCACGTATAATTCTATTCCATACATCCTATAATGCTTTTTTTAAATCTTCACTCTGCTCACCGCCCTATTTGTCGGTTCAAAGCTCGATTCGCATTTTTTTATACAGGCTGTGTTTTGTTTCCAGATCCTCCGGACCATTCCTCGCGGAATTGGACCTATCTTTCAACTACGCTCTTCAAGTGTCTATCCTTGAGGAGGAGTGGATTTTAACCACTTAGTACTATACGCTGCCGGGCGCACTTATTTGTGAGTACAAGACTTGAGAACGTATTCACCGCAGTTTAGCTGACCTGCGATTACTAGCAATTCCAGCTTCATGGAGTCGAGTTGCAGACTCCAATCCGAACTGAGGCCATTTTTAGACGATTAGCTCAGAGTCGCCTCGTCGCTACGCGTTGTAATGGCCATTGTATTATGTGTGCAGCCCAGGGTATCAAAGGGACATGCTGACCTGGCGTCATCCTCTCCTTCCTCCCCCACCCAAAAAAACAATTAAAAATTAAAAATTACGAATTACGAATTTTAAATTCATTCGTAATTGATAATTCGTAATTGATAATTACGTTCTTCGGTGGGGGCGGTCTCGTGTGACACTTGTAACACACAACGAGGGTTGCGTTCGTTAGCCCACTTAAGGGTACAATTCAAACCACGAACTGACGACGGCCATGCATCACCTGTCCTACTGTCTTGCGAGGTCCAAAGTTTCTTAAGGATTTCAGTAGGATTTCTAACCCTGGTAAGGTTCTTCGTTTACCATCGAATTGAGCCACATAATCCACTGCTTGTGCAAGTCCCCGTCTATTCCTTTGAGTTTTAGCCTTGCGGCCGTACTTCCCAGGCGGATCTCTTAACGCGTTAGCTAAGCCACTCAGAGGGTCGATACTCCGAATAGCGAGAGATCATCGTTTAGGGCGTGGACTACTGGGGTATCTAATCCCATTCGCTACCCACGCTTTCGTGCTTCAGTGTCAAATATGCGCCAGTGTACTGCTTTCGCTTTTGGTGTTCCCCATAATATCAACGGATTTCACCCCTACACCATGAGTTCCGTACACCTCTCGCACTTTCAAGTCTTGCCGTTTCTTCCGCGTATCCCAGGTTAAGCCCGGGGCTTTAACAAAAGACTAACAAGACAACCTACGCACCCTTTACGCCCAATAATTCCGGATAACGCTCGAGGCTCTCGTATTACCGCTCCTGCTGGCACGAGATTAGGAGCCTCTTATTCATGAGGTACAGTCAATAAACTTCTTCCCTCATAAAAGATCTTTACGTCCCAGAGGGACTTCATCAATCACGCGGCGTCGCTCCATCAGACTTTCGTCCATTGTGGAAGATTCTCGACTGCAGCCACCCGTAGGTGTATGGTCCGTGTCTCAGTACCATCGGTGGGGGTCAGGCTCTCACCTCCCCTAGACGTCATAGCCTTGGTAGTCCATTACACTACCAACTAGCTGATATCGCACAGGCCTTTCCCGAAGCGTTAAAACTTTACCCTTCGAAATAAATTTCTCAGGGACCATCGTGTATTAGTCCGTCTTTCGACGGATTATTCACGACTTCGGGGGAAGTTCCTATGTATTACTACCTCGTTCGCCACTAACTTTTCACGACCTTTGACTTGATATAATCGCATCTCTGAAAATGAAAAATTCGTTCGACTTGCATGCCTTATCCACGCCGCCAGCGTTCATCCTGAGCTAGGATCAAACTCTAACTAAAAGTTAAGAACGAAACAAAACAAAAAACAGCCTATTCCTCGTTGCACTCCTCAGGATCTTCGACCCTCAAAGTATTACGATTGGTATTTTCTTGTTGTTCGTTAGAATTTGTCTTTGCTCTAAAAATTATTATTTACTTACTCAAAAAAACATTATGAGACTTGCATTGTTCTCAATATAATTCATTCATTTTTCAAAGTGCTTCCTCGCCTTGTTTTACTCTGACGAGAAATTAAAACGCCTATTCCAAGAAAGAAAAGACGCTTTGGAGAGTATATATGAAGGAAAAATAGAAGTCAAGCGAAAGTACAGCGTCAAAATAGCTAGCTTTTACTAGCTATTTTGACGCTAATATTCTTCCAAAGAATACTTCCCCAAATTAAGAGAAGCGTCCCATAATTTATGATCATATACCACTGATTACTCCACTGTATTCCATAAGGAAATCTGTAATCCGAAAATGGGAAAAGAAATGGTGTCGGATAAAACGCAAGCACGTGTGAAGGTATGTCTATTAGTATGTGTAGCGCCCAACCTAAAAGTTCATACCGTGGACGTTTGCAGAAAATCCAAACCAAAATAAATACAACAGAAAATATTATCAATGAGTGACTATATTGATATAAATTGTATGCGAGATTAAAACCAGCATCAATCATAGCCCCATCTTCGACTCTTGGTCGCAAGAAAAAACTTGAGATAGGATTTCCGCTAACTAAAATATTATAAAAACGTAAAAGAAATGGAATACTAAAAGCAAAAAGATCTGGAGCGACACCAAAGAAGGTCGTCCATCCCAGACTAATGTGAAATTTATTTCCAACATTACTCTCCAAATCTTTTTTCTCTGCTATTTTATTTGCTCCACGCGCTAGAGCATTTGCCCAAAGGGTATGTGCAAATATATCCATAGAGATCTTTTATGAAAGATGTTTAGAAACAAGCTTTGTCATTTCAAACATATTCACAACTGCCTTTCCACCAAATACTGCCTTTAGATTTGCATCAGCAACGATATTTCTTTTATTCTTTGGATCTTGGAGGTTGCTCTTTTTAATATACACCCAGAGAGCCTTGACCACTTCAGAACGAGGCATGGGACCAGCACCCACGACTAACGCTAACTCTGGACTTATCTTCATAGGCTTCATAAATGCTGAATTAACCTTCACTTTTTTGTCTACCATATATTTTATTTAATTAAATTATTAATATAAGCTAACTATACCACAGACAAACAACTTTACCAATTATTTATTATAGCTTTTTTTCAACCCCACACTTCACCTTCAACGCCTCCAGATCCGTAAAGGTGAGTTTCTCAGTATTACCTTGGTTGAGTTCATACATGATAGCTTTCGGATCATCGACATGTTCGAGCCCGAGAGCGTGGCCGAGTTCGTGAGCGAGGACGCGGACAAGTTTGATCTTTGAACTAAATTCATAAATATCTATTTCTCTATTAAATCCATCGGAAGAATACACTCCTTCCTCAAATGACTCTCCGCGCGAAGCGCCTATTGTGTTGTATTTTTTTACTGAAATATTTAGAGTTGTTGCTAAACGGTTGAGTACTACAACAAATGCATTTATCTCGTCGACCATAGCGTTAATTCTATTTTGTTTTTTCTGTAATTCTTTTGATTCAACTTCGAGTATGTCGCGTGTAGCCCCTAACTCCAAATATTCTTTCTGTTGTGCTCCACCTATACCATTCCAATATTCCACCTGCTCTTCATAGGTTTTTTGTTTTTGATTAAAAAATTCTACTTGTAGGCTATAAACATTCTTCTCTCTTTCATATTCGTTTTTCAAAACTGTAAATTTTGCATTAAGTGAATCATAAGATGCTCGAGTATCTTTCGCCACGATACCTAGACTCGCGAGTTTACTCGTCGCTTCTTGTCTGTAGTCATAGATCAAATTTATTTTCAAAGTATCAGACACAGTATTCTCTGGTGAATAAGTAAATAATTCTTTACCATGTGGAACCTCCCAAATAGCTTCCGCTTCAACTAAAGCTGAGAGAAAATATTCTTTCGAAATTTTAAATCTTTCGTCAAAATTATTTAGAACATAAGGAATGGGTTCAGTACATGGTGCCAGTGGAAAAATCTTATTCTTTATTTCATCTTTGAATTGAAAAATGATGACTCCGAAGACGGCAAGTAATGCAACAAAGTTAAAAGTTTTATTAAACATTTTATTTCTCCGACAAAGTATATCGATCTAAAATAGCTTCGAATATGAGTGGAGCAACTATGGTCGCGTCGGATTCGATAACAAACATAGGTGTGTCTTTGGTGAGTTTATCCCAAGTTATCTTTTCATTTGGCGTAGCGCCTGAATACGAACCATATGAAGTCGTCGAATCCGAAATTTGACAGAAATAACCCCAAGGTCGGACAGATTTTTTTAAATCATATTTAATAGAAGGTACTACGCATATCGGAAAATCTCCAGAGATTCCTCCACCGATCTGGAAAAATCCTAGACCTGAACCACCAGCCGAAAGTTCTTGATAGGAATCATAAAGAGACATCATATATTCCACTCCCGTTTTTATAACTGTGGGAGACACCTCTCCTATTTTGCAATATCCAGCGAAAATATTTCCGAGAGTAGAATCTTCCCAGCCTGGGACCACCATAGGAATATTCATCTTGGCCGCCTCGAGAAGCCAGCAATGTTCTGGATTGCCTTCGTATTTGTCTTTCAAATCACCAGACAAAAGTAATTTGTAAAAATATTCATGCGGAAAAAAACGCTCACCGGACTTGGACGCCTCTTTCCAAATCTTTAATATCAAAGGTTCAACTACCCTAAAAGCCTCTTCTTCGGGAATAGATGTATCAGTGACTCTCCTTTCACCTCTATTTAAAATAGCTTCATCATCTTCTTTAGTAAAATATCTATAGTCTGGATAGTCTTTATAGCTATCGTGAGCCACCAGTCGAAAAACTGATTCTTCTAAATTTGCTCCGGTGCAAGAAATGGCATGAATTTTATTTTCTTTAATCATTGAAGCGAGAGTGACTCCCATTTGGGCTGAAGACATAGCTCCACCCATAGCCAGCATCATTTTCCCTCCATCGTCGAGATGTTTCTTGAAGGCAATAGTCGCATCCTTCATCGCCCGAGAATTAAAATTGTGAAATAATTTTTGAAACAAACCCAATACAGATATTTGTTGTAACATATATTTATTATACAAAAATATTAAGAGTAATTGCAAATTTTTGTATTGCGACTAGGCAAGACCTAGTCGTTTGTGGGATCGGAACAAGAATCTATGCTAAAATAGACACATGTCCGTAAAATTAATTTATTTCGTCCGACATGGAGAAACTATCTTGAACGCCAAAGGTATTCGCCAAGGTGCTGAAGGAGCTTTGACCGAAAATGGTCGGGAGCAAGCACTCGCCACGGCTCATCGCTTCCCGAAAGAAAAAGGCCGACCCCATGTCTTGATAGCGAGTCCATATGAACGTACAAAAGAAACAGCCGAGATCATAGCCAAGGAGATTGGCATGAAGCATATTGAATACTCCGATTTATTAGTCGAGAGAAGAAATCCAACGGAGATCATTGGCAAATGGGGTGGAGACAGAGAAGTCAAAGAGATAATCGACCGTATAGATAAAAGTTTTCATGAAGACAACCTCCGCTATTCTGATGAAGAAAACTTTATAGATTTAAAAGAAAGAGCGAAAAAATTGTTGATATATATAAAACGAAGAAGTGAACACAGAATCATAATGGTTACTCATGGCATATTTTTAAAAATGATCGTGGCATACATGACCTTAGGAGAAAATCTGACTGCCTCCGAATACAACAAGCTCTCTTATTTCAACCCGATAGATAACGCCGGCATAGCTATCTGTTCATACACTACCCACTGGTTCAAGAAAAATGAATGGAAGGTTTTAGTCTGGAATGACCTAATGTAGTAGTGGTCGAACTATAGATATAATTTTTAGAGGGGTTTTAAAGCTGTTAATAAGCAAGAATGGTTCTTGCTTAAGCAATATTTTCAACTAAGCAACTTGTAACTCAGAAACCATTTTGTGTTCTTCTCTTTTAAGACTATTAACTATATTTGATTTTCCTGAAACACTTTTCATTTTAAATAGGTCAGAAAATATCTTCTTTGCTATATTGTATGCAAACTGAACTGGTACAGCGTTACCAATCATTTTATAACCATCTGCAACATCTCTATAATAGAAAATAAAATTATCGGGAAAAGTTTGTATTCTTGCACATTCTCTAACGGACAATCTCCTATACAAATGTTCTTTACCTTGCACAAAAATTCTTTTATTTTGTTCTATAAATTTCATTTTTGGTGCCTGTGGGTGAATTGGTGCATGACGACCACCAGCTTGGATTGTGAAAGAAGGCTCGTCCCAAGAACGAACACGGTTACGAGACATATACATAGTTGAAAAACCACCATTCATATACTCGTGATTAGGTATTTTTAAATCAGTACCATTTGTTTTATTAAGAGGTTTTGCTGGTTTTGCTAATCGTAAATCGAGTATTGCTTCTCTTAAGATTGGCTTATGTGGTAAAACATCGGGAAACTCAAAGGAAAAACCAACTTTCTTTTTATGATACCCAACGATAATAACTCTTAATCTATCTTCTGGTACACCATAGTCATTTGCATTAAGAAGTTTGTAACTGACATTATAACCAACATCTTCAAATTGCTTTAGAATATCATTGAATGCTTCACTATGGCGAGAAGCTAAAATACCAGAAACATTTTCAGCTAGAAAGAAAGCCGGTTGTTTGTCTTTTAATAATCTTATGTATTCAAAGAATAACTGCCCTCGTTTGTCATTTATACCGCGTCCGGCGCCAGCTTCACTCCAGCTTTGGCAAGGTGGTCCTCCAATTATTCCATCAGCCAAAGGAACTTCTGAAGTTGGAACATCAACGATACTTCTTTTATCTAATTTTGTTTCAGGAAAATTTTTCTCAAATGTTTCCCAGATTGTAGAATCAAATTCGTTAGCCCAGACAATATCAAAACCAGCCTTCTTGAATCCTAGATCAAGACCTCCAGCCCCAGTAAAAAGTGATACGACTTTCATATTATTTAATAAAAGAAATTAATTTTGCATCTAATAATACTGCTGGATTGTTAGGAGATTTTATTTGAACATCCGAAATAGAAAAATTCTCATTTGGAAAATTCTCTAAAGCAGTCCTATCTGCTTGTGGAAATGAATCGTATTTACTTCTTAGTAATAGAACATTTATTATAAAATCTCCCTGCGTTTGTGGTGTAATATAGCTAAATACTTTATTGGGATTATTAATACCCCACATACCCCTTATGCGTAAGTATGTGATACCCAAAGGATCTACTCTATTCAATCTTCCGATTTCATTTGTTTCAGCTAGCTCAATATCTGGTAGCTCTCTTAAACCAACTGATATTTTTGTCTTTATTCTTTCGTATGTTTCTTTGTTGGCGGCATAACAATCACCATAAACAAACCACAAAGATTTAAGTTTTGTTTCTTTCACTAAACCAACAATATAAAGAAGATCTTTCTGTGCCCAATTTTCACACTCACGACAAGCAGTAGTAATCATTGGACTATCAGCATAAAGTTTATCTTTTGGATAAGAACTATTTAAAGCAATATCTGTATTTAAAGTTTCTATTTTTTTAACTTCTATGGCATCTCCACCTTTTATCATTATGTCTGGTGGATTAGTATCATTTCCAATATACGAAAAGTGAGTAGAAAATATTCTATTTTTTTCAGCCATATCTTGTACACCCAATGAACCGCAAAAAATATCTTTTATATATAATTCGAGTGATTCTCCCATTCCATTCATCCTATTCGTTGAACCATAAAAAGAAACTAAATCTGCAACAGGGTTATCAATGATATTTTTTATAGCTTTTAAAATGTTTGTTTCCATGTGTAACTATTATAGCAATAATAACCTATATCAACAATTTTAAATTAACAAGAATTAGAAAGAATAGTTCTTGCTAAATTCTTGCTTGGTGTAGATAGGGGCTAAGCCCCTATCTACAATAAACTCTCCTATTTCAACCCGATAGATAACGCAGGCATAGCTATCTGTTCATACACTACCCACTGGTTCAAGAAAAATGAATGGAAGGTTTTAGTCTGGAATGACTTGATGTAACTTGATTTATTTTGACATTTTCTGTAGTTTCTTTGCATTTTTACCTCAATATGATACTATATGTATATGAGTATCGTAATACAGATTCTGCCATACGCGCAGATAATCCTTTCCGTGATATTAGTCTTAGCAATCATGCTTCAACAGTCCGGTGCTGGAGCAGGCGGAGCTTTGGGTGGAGGAGATACAAATACATTTCATAGCACTCGCCGAGGTTTTGAAAAGTTTCTTTTCTATCTATCCATTGTCTGTGGAATTCTTTTTGCTTTATTTGCATTGCTCAGTATAATACTAAAAGCTCGTAGCTAAAAACTTGGTTTTAGTTTTTAAATTTTTTATATGGAAAAATTTCACAGCCGAATAAGGGAGCTGAAGTCTAGTGGTAAATTGCCTGGAAGAACAGAGATAAACTCTGCTATTTCTACATTTTCAAAAAGAGAATGGATTATTTTTACTATATTCATAGTGATCTTACTATTTAGCACTGTATCAATTTTGCAAAATATAAACGAGCACTTCATGGTAGAAGTACCTTCTCGTGGAGGATCTATAACTGAGGGCATAGTCGGAGTCCCTCGTTTTATAAATCCAGTTCTTGTAAACTCTACAGGAGACGACAACATGGTCGCTCTCATATATTCTGGCTTGATGCGAAAGAACCCAACTGGAGACTTGATCCCCGATCTCGCTCTAAAATACGAAATCTCAAACAATGGATTGGTCTACACTTTCACATTAAAAGATAATTTAGTTTTTCATAATGGGTCTCCCCTCTCATCTTCCGATATTTTGTTTACTATAAATAAAATAAAAGATAAGGAAAACAAAAGTCCGTACAAAATAAATTGGGATGGAGTAAATATTGAAACACCAGATGAAAAGACTGTGATTTTTACTCTAAAACAACCCTACGCATCTTTTTTAGAAAACACTACACTTGGAATATTGCCTGAATATCTATGGAATGCCTCACCGCTCGAATTAAATAGTCTTAATACAAATCCAATAGGCTCCGGACCCTATATGGTAAATAAGACTAGCCGCCAATCATCCGGAATCATAGATTCGTACGAGCTCATTCCATTTAAGAAATTCGCCTTAGGAGAACCTTACATAAAAAAACTTAGATTAGAATTTTACCAAAATGAAGAAGATATCATAAAGATGCTCCGTGATAAAAATATAGAGCAAGTCGGACCCATCTCTCCCGAAAATACAGAAATACTAGAAAAAGAGGGTTACCAAATAGAATCTTCAATTTTACCTAGAATATTTGGTCTTTTCTTCAACCAGAGTCAAAACCAACTTTTTATAGATAAAACAATAATCAAAATTATAAATGAGGCTATCGATAAAAACAAAATCATAAGGGAAGTATTGCTCGGCTATGGAATCACTATAGATAGCCCGATACCTCCGACCATGTTAGATTATCAGAAATTAAGTGGGATCGAACGAGTCGCCCGTGTGGAAGTATTAGAAAAAGTTCGAGAAAATCTAGCCAAAGCTGGTTGGAAAAAAAATCAGGAAGGATTTTTAGAAAAGACAATTAAAGAAAAAAATACAAGTAAGACTGTAAAATTAGAATTTTCTATTTCTACAGGAAATGTAGCTGAACTCACCAAAGTCGCTGAACTAATAAAACAAGATTTGTCTGAAATTGGAATAAAAATAGATATCAAAACTTTTGAGCTAGGAAACTTAAACCAAAATGTTATTCGTCCAAGAAAATACGATGCCTTACTCTTTGGACAGATTATAAATCGTGAATCTGACCTATATGCTTTCTGGCACTCTTCTCAGAGAAAAGACCCCGGATTGAATGTCGCTCTATACACCAACGCCAAAGTAGATAAAATCTTAGAAGAAGCGTTTACCACACTGGACGAAGATGCTAGAGTAAAGAAATATATCCAATTTGAAGATGAAATAAAAAAAGACATGCCAGCCATATTTTTATATAGTCCTGATTTTATTTATGTTGTGTCGAAAGATTTAAATCAATATAAAATGCAAAATATAATAGCCCCCAAAGATCGCTATCTAAATGCATATTTATGGTACAAAGAAACAGAGAAGGTTTGGAAAATATTTACTAATAATTAAAAAATAAAAATGCTCAAAAAAACAAGATTGTCTTTCAGTTCAGTCAGCAAAGAAAACAAAATCGATTCTACAAATCAATCCCAAACAATGAATACAACAAATTCTAGTATGCTAGTACGCAATCATACGCACAGTATCGCCGGTGGTGAAAACAAAACTACAGACAAAAGAAAACAGCTGAAAAGTTCTACTTACCAATATTCCAAAAAAAGATTTGGTTCCAGTAGGCCTCGACCATTTGATACAAAAAGCCAATACAAAAATATTGGAAATGGAAAAATACCGGGACCAGAGGCAGGAGTAATCCGTATTATTCCACTTGGAGGAGTAGAAGAGATTGGAAAAAATATGACCGCTATCGAGATAGGTGATGACATCATAGTCATAGATGCAGGAATGGGGTTTTCTAATGAAGAAACTCCTGGGGTAGACTATGTTATCCCAAACACTACTTACCTTGAAGAACGCAAAGATAAAATCCGTGCTTTAATTATCACTCACGGACACCTAGACCACATAGGTGGTGTACCACTTGTATTGTCTCGTATTGGCAACCCTCCTGTATATTCTAGGAATCTTTCTATTTTAATGATGAAAAAGCGTCATGCAGAATTCCCTCAATTACCGACAATGAAAGACAACATCGTAGAAAAAGACGACACCATAACTCTCGGAAAAATAAAAATAAGATTCTTTGGTGTTACTCATACCATTCCGGATTCGATGGGTATCATCATCGAGACCGAACATGGTTGGATAGTAACTCCAGGAGATTACAAACTCGACCAGATCGATGGAATAGTTTCAAAAGAGGAAGAAAAAGAATATTCTATTTTTGATAAAGCTAAAGTGTTGTGTTTATTAATGGAGTCTACAAACATAGAAAACGAAGGCTATTCCCTGCCGGAAATAAAAGTCCATCAAGGTTTAGAAAATCTACTCAAGAAAATAAATGGACGTATTATCATCGCTGCTTTCTCCTCCCACATCACTCGTCTCGCCCATGTGGTCAAAGCTGCTGAAGCCCTCGGCAAAAAAATAATTTTGGATGGACGTTCGATGAAGACGAACATTGATGTGGCCATCGAAGCTGGATATTTCTCTCCTAAAAAAGGTACCATCATACCGATCGAAGAAGTAAACAATTATCCCGCAAATAAAATTGTTATATTGATGACTGGTGCTCAAGGTGAAGAATTTGCTTCACTCAATCGTGCCGCCAATAAAACTCACACCAAGTTTACTCTGCATAAAGGAGATACTATTGTTCTCTCTGCGTCCATCATCCCCGGGAACGAACGAGCTATTGAGAAAATGAAAGACGGACTCGCTCGTCAAGGTGTAAAGATCATCGGCTACCGAACTCCGGGCGAAGACTATGTTCATGCCACAGGTCACGGAAACAAAGAAGATGTAAAATGGCTCCACAGGAAAACTCATCCGAAATTCTTTATTCCGATTCACGGCAATCATTACCGCTTGGTTATGCACAAAGAGCTCGCGATGGACCTAGGTATGAGCGAAGAAAATATCGCTGTGCCAGATAATGGCTCTATTATAGAAATCTCAGCTGATGGAAATAAAATGATTACTCGCAAAGAAAAAGCTCCTAGTGGTGTGATGATGGTGGACGGTGTTTCTATTTCAGACACCCAAGATGTCGTCATCCGTGATCGCCAAATGCTTTCTCAAGATGGGATGTTTATTATCATCGCTCTCATAGACCAGAAAACTGGAAAACTAAAAAAATCGCCAGACCTTATCTCTCGTGGTTTCGTATACCTCAAAGAAAATCAAGAACTCCTTCGCCAAGTCCGCATCATGATCAAAAAAGGAATCGAAGATAAAATAGCCAAGAACCCATCTCAACTGCAAAACAATAATAATGGCAATATGGTAGACTTTGATTACATCAAGAAAGAACTTGGAGAAAGTATTTCAAAATTCTTGTACCAAAAAACAGAAAAGCGTCCTTTGGTCATACCAGTCATCTTGAGTGTCTAGAGAATAGTTGAAAGTTATAAAGTTCATAAAAATACTTTGAATACTAAAATCAAAATAATATATTTAGCTGGATTTTTGTTGTCCCTGCCTATTGCTCTCACCTCATATATAAATTCTAGTCTAATCTCTTCGTACATAAACCCAGTCTATCTCGGTTTCATTTATATATTTGCTTCTGTGTTAACTATACTAGGTATGATGCAAATGCCTAAACTACTCACAAGAGTCGGCAACCGAACGATCACACTAATTTTCTGCATCATCGCTATGCTTTCGCTCGCCACTATAGCCGTGAGCCAGACTGGATTTGTAGTCATCACGGCTTTCATTATATCTTTCATAATGTTCAATTTATTGGTAGCAAATTTAGATATTTTTATAGAAAATTTTTCCAACAACAAAGACACCGGTCGTATTCGAGGACTATATCTCTCGATCACGAGTGCTTCTTGGGTTCTCGCCCAAATAATTTCTGGTTCGATCATCAATAAAAGTTCTTTCGCTGGTATATATACCCTCTCTGCTATGTTTACTATTTTAGTTTTTCTAATTTTCTATTTCTTTTTGACAGATTTTAAAGATCCTGAATATAAAAAAGTTCCTGTTTTTAGAACCATAAAGAATTTTATTAAAAGTAAACATCTTTCTAAGATTTTTATTATAAATCTTATTTTGAAATTCTTTTACACTTGGATGGTCATCTACACTCCGATATATCTCCATGAATACATGCTATTTCCTTGGGATAAAATCGGAATTATTTTTAGCATTATGCTTCTACCTTTTGTATTGCTCGACTATCCTCTAGGTAAACTCTCTGATAAAATCGGTGAGAAAAAAATGCTCTTAATTGGTTTTATTGTTATCACCCTTTCCACTCTAGCCATTCCCTTCGTAAAAACAAATACTTTTCTGGTTTGGAGTCTAGTTCTTTTACTCACTCGTGTAGGAGCAGCGACGATAGAGACTATGAGCGAAAGTTATTTCTTTAAATATATCGACCCTGAAAATGCCGATGCAATCAGTTTTTTCCGCAACACGACTCCACTATCTTTTATCCTCGGACCAGCTCTCGCCATCCCTATTCTCCTCTACGTCCCCTCTTTCGAATATATTTTCTTCGTACTAGGAGCAATATTGATGATCGGATTTTGGATTACTCTACGACTAAGAGATGTGAAGTAAAAAAAATCCTAAATATAAATAGCAGACGACCGTCTGTTATTTATTTCTGCGTTAGGTCTTGCCTAACGCAACTATCTATCGATTTTATTCATATGCCTCGAGACGTTTCAAGCTCGCAAGAACCTCTTCTGCGCTAACACCACCTTTTTTAAATTTAGTGAAATCAACTACAGTCTTCCATGTCCCCTTATCCCCCCATTCATCTACCGGCATCATTTTAAATATTGGCTTCGAACGACGCACCACTGTAAAGCTTCTACCTCTTTCCACAGCGGAAACATATTTGCTGGTGTTTAAACGCAAATCTTTTAACCCAATAATACTTGGTATTTTTTGTATCTTTGTATTCATATATAAAGGTTATCTTAAGATAACCTTTAATGCAAGTATAAATGTGGAAAACTCGATTACGGAGAGATTGTGGAGGCGTTGCCTCCGTAACTATTAGTGTAGATGTCCAACGTCTACAGATTACCTATTCAGCAAACTATTCTTATAAATTTTCTCCTTATACGGCTTCAGTCGCACAATTTTTGGTGAAAAATTCTTAGACAGAGCCTTAGACTCTGTCTGTAAGTTTTGTTTTAAGTTTTTCACATAAGCTTTTTGGTCATATCCGAGGGCGATGATGTCTGGAGCTTGTTTTAATATGTGTGGAATATGATTTTTGAGCCCAGACAAGACGACTTTATCTATTAATTTTGTTTTAATTAATTTTTTAACCAAAATTATCCTCTGTTTTTCATTTTTGATTGGTTTTTTTCCTTTTATTTTAAAAACATTTTTGTCACGCGCGATAGAGACAATCAGATACGAATTTTTAGCCAATCTTCGTGCTTGTTTAAAGAAATGGAGATGACCTTGATGTAATCCATCGAAGGTTCCGAAGGCCATGACTCTGATTCTTTTGTTTGTTTTTTTGTTTATATTTTTTTTTATTTTCATGAGGCTAATTCTAGCAAAATTCTAAAGGTTTTTCTAGTACATCTATTGACGAAATACAGATAGTTTCCTCTTGTACATATTTGGTTGATATTAACTTGCCAAGCACATTGAGTAAAGATTATAATGTATATCCAATGACATTAACAATTACGAAAAGAGATGGAACAAAAGTTCCATTCAACGCTGATAAAATCAACAAGTCCATAGAAAGAGCTTGTTATGGTATTAGTGATCCTATTAGTAAAGTTATCCAAATAGCCTCTGAGACGGAGCTTACTCTATACGATGGTATTACGACTGAGGAAATGGATGCAGCGACCATAAATGCAGCGTTGCAGAATGCTCAATACGGTATGGAATTCGATAAGATAGCCACTCGCTTACTTTTAAAAGGAATTTACAAAAAAGTTATCGGGGATTATGACAACGATGAATCCAAGGTGGTCTCTCATGAAGAATTTACGAAGATGCACGCTACTCATTTCAAAGAATACGTCCAAAATGCTGTAGAAAAAAAACTTCTTGACCAAAGAATGATGACCACTTTCGATCTCGAAGACTTGGCCAGCCACCTAAAAGTAGAAAATGATGAACTTTACAAATATTCTGGTCTTTCCACGATGCAAAATCGTTATTTGATGAAAGATGAGAAACAGCAACCTCTAGAGACTCCCCAATATTTTTGGATGCGAGTGGCTATGGGTATGACTTTGAATGAAAAAAATCCAAACGAATGGGCAAAGAAGTTTTATGACAAGATGTCCAAGCTTGAATATCTCTCTGCTGGTAGTTCAAACATAGGTGCTGGTACTCCAAAACCAAAACTTTCCAACTGTTTCTTGATGGAAATGCAAGATGACATGGAACACATAGGTAAAACTATCTCAGATGTATTGCTTTTATCAAAAGCCACTGGTGGCATAGGACTTTCTGTGACCAAACTTCGAGCTGAAGGCTCAGTCTTGAAATCCAACAACACAGTTTCTTCTGGGCCGATCCCTTTTATGCACATCATCGACTCAGCGGTCCGGGCGGTACAAAGAGGTGGTAAGAAAAAAGGTGCTCTTTGTTTTTACATGGAAAATTGGCATTTAAATTTCCAAGATTTCCTCGATTTGAAACAAAATAATGGAGATGACTACAGAAGAGCTCGCACAGCCAACACCGCCGTTTTCATTTCAGATGAATTTATGAAGAGAGTTCTCGAAGGCGCGGATTGGTATTTATTTGACCCAAATGAGGTCAAAGATCTAAACGAACTTGTCGGTAAAGAATTCTCTGTACGATACAATGAATACATTGAGCTCGCCAAACAAGGAAAAATGAAGATGCACAGTGTCATTCCTGCTCGTCAACAATATAAAAACATTTTAGTATCTCTGGAAACCACTTCTCACCCATGGCTCACATGGAAAGATTCCATAAACCTTCGTGCCCTAAATAATAATACAGGGACCATCCACTGTTCCAACCTATGTACCGAGATTACTCTACCGACAGATCGAGAAAATATAGCAGTCTGTAATTTGGCATCGATAAATCTAGCAAAACACATTGTGGGTGGACAGATAGATTGGCACAGATTAGAAGATTCTGTTCGTTTAGCTACTCGTCAACTTGACAACTTAGTTGATATCAACGAACTCCCTATCGTCGAAGCCCGCCATGCTGATAATGAAAATCGCGCAGTTGGTTTAGGTCTTATGGGCTTCGCAGATGCCATAGAACAACTCGGCTATTCTTATGAAGACAATGAAGCCTATGATTTTGCAGACCAAGTTTTTGAATTTATTTCTTATATGGCCATAGATGAATCTGCAAATCTTGCAGTGGAGAGAGGCAACTATAATAATTTCAAAGGTTCTGGATGGTCCAAAGGTGAAGTACCGATAGACACTCTAGATAAACTCGAATTCGATCGTGAAAGAGAACTCACTATCAAAAAAGAGTCTGCAAAATTATTGCCGAGCTTAGACTGGGCAACCCTTCGCATTAAAGTCAAAAAAGGAATCCGAAATGCTACACTCCTCGCTATCGCTCCAAATGCAAACATAGGTCTGGTCGCAGGCACAAGTCCTGGTATAGATCCTAGGTTTACACAAATGTTTTCTCGAAATAAAATTTCTGGAAAATATTTGGAAGTAAATCCAAATTTGATGCAAGCTTTGAAAGAAAAGAATCTTTGGGATAAAACTCGAGAAGCAATTCTAGAAAATCATGGCGACATAGAATCCATCGCTGAGATTCCGGATGATATCAAGAGGATATACAAAACTTCTTTTTCTGTTTCCCCTTACGCCTACATCGAAGTAGCTGGTAGAGCTCAGAAATGGGTAGATATGGGAATATCTCGAAATATGTATTTAGAAGTTCGTGATATAGATGAGATTATGAATATATATACCACAGCTTGGGACAAAGGACTCAAGACTACTTATTATTTGCATATGAAGCCTCGCCACAGTGCTGAACAATCCACGACTACAGTCAACAAAGCTCAAGCACTCGGCAAGAGAGGTTTTGCTGTACTTAGAGATAAAGGAGATAAAACTATCCAAAAAGAAGAAACCAAACAAGAAGATGTTCGAGAAATTCCTCAAATAATATCAGTTCAAAAAGAAAAAATGGAAGTCCATATGCCCGAAGATCCGAGTGAGGCTATGGTCTGTGAAGGTTGTCAGTAGAATTATTAGTTAGAAATATAAATATATGATTTTAGGAAAAGCCTCACCGACCGATATGAACTTGCATCCCATGCATTATAAATGGGCGTACGATCTGTACAATCAAGCAGTAAGAAATAGTTGGTTTCCTCACGAAATACCTCTCGGGGAAGATTTGGCTGATTGGAAAATCATGACCGAAGATGAAAGACATGCTGTGGAATTCCTGATGGCCTTCTTTAATCCTACTGAGCTCATAGTAAATAGATCTCTAGCTTTAGGAATATACCCGTATCTAAAGTCTCCTGAATGCCACCTATACATAGCCAAGCAGATGTTTGAAGAAGCCAACCATTGCGTATCTTTCGAATACGTCCTTGAGACTTTTCCTCTCGATCGCGATCGCGTTTACAATGTACACTTAAATGTAGATTCAATAGTCAAAAAAGAAAATTTTGTAAATAAATATTTGATCCGTATGACCGAAATTACTCTCGACATCGAAACGGCTGAAGGTAAAAAAGATTTTCTTCGCAATCTGGTGGCAACAAATATAGTCATGGAAGGTATTTGGTTCTATTCTGGTTTTATGGTGGCTCTTTCTTTTCGTCAAAGAAATCAGCTTCGCAATTTAGGCTCAATGATAAACTGGGTTTTACGTGACGAATCTCTCCACTTAAAGTTTGGTATCCAACTCATCCACACAGTTCTCGAAGAAAACCCTGAGCTTCTCACCGCCGAATTTGCTGATGAAATCAGAAATATAATTATTGAAGGTGTAGCTCTAGAAGTAAACTACAACAAAGATATGTTCCCAAAAGGAATCTTGGGCTTAAACGCCGACTATGTGAATCAATACGTACAATACGTCGCTGATCGTCGTCTTGAAGAACTCGGACTCGAGGCTCATTTCAATGTTACCAACCCTGCAAAATGGATGTCGACAGCCACCGATGTCTTTGAACTCGTAAACTTTTTCGAAGCTCAAAATACTTCCTACGAAGTCGACGCTCACGGGCATAAAAAAGAGGGAAAATAAACTGCTTTATATTCCCTCTTTTTATGCCGACCACAGCGATGTTTTGTTAGCTAACAAAACCGCGAGGGGCGGGCTGCGAAAATTCCAAGCGACGGCGAGGAATTATTTGTAGCCATAAAAAACAAGAAAAGAAGGAAGAATAAAAAGGCAAACATCTTATATTTTAAAACAACCAAGTTATCAAAGACATACTCCAAGGAGTAGGGATAGCTAAAGTCATAAGTAATCCGCCGAGAAGTCCCGACTTCTGCCATTAGTGCAACATTTCTTCTAAATCCTTCACTTTTGCATAGTCGCGAACTCTCTCAAATTGTATTTGGTTAGTTATTTTATTCAAAATCTTCGCATCAGTAATACTTTTCAAATCCTCTATGATCGAATGAATT
>CALRDL010000015.1 GCA_943354905.1 Candidatus Nomurabacteria bacterium | reverse complement strand
AAACACAAAAATACTTAAGCGGAAAAATCTCAATTTAAGAAAGTTATTTGACATGTTTTGTGTTTATCGTATATCTTAAATACACTTATATTATATATCAAAATATAAGATATTTTGTATCTTTTTTAAGAGAGAATGTGGATAACTTTAATTATTTTTGAGATAGGTGGTAAGAAACTCCTCTTTGAACTCAAAAAAGTTTTCGTCTAAGATGGATTGTCGAATATTTTTAACTAAATTCACGATAAAATATACGTTGTGGATAGAAGCTAAAGTCCCAGCCAACATTTCTTTGGCGTGAAAAAGATGGGAGACATAAGCTCGAGAATAACCTTTGTTTCGCAAGGCAAGACCTTGCACTCCCTTAAGGTCTTGCCTTTCTCCACCACAAGTATAGCATTCGCATCCTTCGTCGATCGGCCCAAAATCTTCGCGATATTTTGTATTAAAAATATTTATCTTTCCATTTTTAGTAAACAATGTTCCATTTCTAGCGTTGCGAGTTGGAGCCACGCAATCAAAAAGATCCACACCATTCTCGACTCCCATAAATAAATCCTCAGGCTCTCCGATGCCGAGCAAGTGCCGAGGTTTTTCTTCCGGGAGAATTTCGTTGACAAGTCTAGTAGTGAGTTCCATATGTTCTTTGGTATATGAACCGCCAATACCAAAACCATCGAAAGGCAAACTCCCAATATATTCGGCAGATTTTTTTCGTAGGTCTTGCTCGAGACCACCTTGGACAATGCCGAACAAAAAAGGAGCGGAATTATCTTTTTGGGGTGTCTCGCAGGCTGGCGAGCCGAGAGGCAGCGCTCCGTCAGCAGACGGAGACAGCGACCCCAACAAAGATGATTCCGCTCCTTTTTTGGGAGTTTCTTCGAGAACATTTTTTCCACTCAATAATCTCTGATGCTCTTCCAAACTTCGCTTCGCCCAAGCGTGAGTCCGAGAGAGAGCTTCGTCTTGATATTTATAATTTTCATGCGGGGAAGTCGCTTCATCAAAAGCAAAAATAATATCTGCGCCTAAATTGTGCTGAATTTGGATTGATTTTTCTGGAGTAATATAATGCAGAGATCCATCTATGTGTGAACGGAAAGAAACTCCGTCGTTTCCGACATTTGCTAACCTAGGGACTCCATCGTCCACACTGGACCTCTCTGAAATTTGCACTGTAGAGTCTGTCCCTCGAATAATTTTTGAAAAATCTTTACCATAAGCAGCGCCTAAAGAAAAAACTTGAAATCCTCCCGAGTCTGTGATCATCGGACCAGACCAATTCATAAATTTATGCAGACCTCCAGCTTTGGCAATTAATTCATCTCCGGGTTGCAAATAAAGATGATAAGTATTGGCGAGAACCACTTCTGCTCCGAGATCATGCACTTGTTCAGGAGTGAGGGCTTTGATGGTAGCTTTGGTACCCACGGGCACAAAGGCTGGAGTAAGTATTTCTCCATGTGCTGTTTTTAAAATCCCAGCCCTGCCTGCGCAGGCAGGGCTGCCTAGAGAATTTTTTAATTTTTTTTCTATTTTGAAATGCATAATAAAGTGGTAGCGAGATAATGTTTTTGGAGGCTTGCGCAGACTGGACGAGCCGAGCAGGAAGAAATTTTTAACAAAAAATTATCTGTACTCCAAAAACATTATCTCGCGATAATTTCTACCTCCACAAATTTTAATTCCTGAATATTTACCGGACTTACTAATAATGCTTTTATAAATGGATCTCTTGGATCAGAAATTATAGTCTCTACTACACCTAAAACGTATGGAACAATACCCGACAAGACTACCTGATCCCCCTTCTTTAAAACAAAATCTCTCGGCATTATCATCTCAAAATTCCCACCTCCCCGTCCGACCACTTCTGTAAAAACCTGTCCGACTGGACGAGTCGGATCGTTCGGGCGGGTATTATCAGCACCCACAACAACTTGAGTTTTTTCTCCGGCGGTAGAAAATAAAATAACTTTTGAAGAATTTAAATATGCTTCCGAAATTTTACCGATAGGAATATCAGCGAAAATAAAAACCATATCACCTATTTCTATCCCACTACTTGTTCCCACATCAATGATGAGAGTATCATAAATACTTTGATTTGGTTTGGATAAAATAGCCGACAAGATCATTTTTCTGTCTTCTGTTTTTCTATTTAAAATTTCTTTCAGAGAAATATTTTCAGCTAATATAGAATTATAATTTACCGTATGGGCTTGATTTTCGACTAATTGTGTTCGGAGATTTTCATTTTCTTTTTCTAGTAAACTTTTAGAAAGAAAATAAACACCTAAACTAGTAAATTTACCACCAATGTTATTGCCTACCATTATTATCGGACGAAAAAATCCATGACTTACGAAAGACAGGCCGTTAAAAATCCCAGTTCTAAAATAAAATAAAATAATTAAAAGTATGCAGACAAAAAAAGCCAAGACTATTCTTTTTTGTTTTATTTTTTTATCTAGGAGGTAACTCATCTTGGTTGCCGATTAAAACATCTTTATAAAATTCCATATCATCGAGAATAACTCCAGTACCTCTAGCCACAGCCGAGAGTGGGTCTTCGACTACGTACACCGGAATTTTTAAAACCCGAGTAAGTAAATCAGCTAGACCAGGAATGAGAGCCCCACCACCTGAGAGAGTGATACCGCGATGCATTATGTCAGATAAAATTTCAGGAGGTGTCATTTCCAACATATCTTTTACTCCTTCGATCAAACCCAGAACAGACAAAGCCATAGCTTCACGAACGTCCGCATCCGTCACCGTCACCGCCCGAGGAAGCCCTGTTAAAATATCTCGTCCATGAACTTCTGTTTCCATATATTCTCCTTCTGACACAGAACCTATCGCGATTTTTACCATCTCGGCTGTTCTCTCTCCGATAAGTATTTTAAATTCGTCTCGCATATAACCGATAATGTCATTGTTTAATCTATCTCCAGCTATTTTTAAATTTTTTGATTTCACCACTCCGCCGAGAGAAATCACAGCGATGTCTGTCGTACCCCCACCGATGTCTATAACCATAGAACCGATAGGATCTTTGATCGGAAGTCTTGTCCCAATAGCAGCGGCCATCGGCTCTTCGACTAGATAGACTTCTCGTGCCCCAGCTGAACGAGCTGCATCATAAACTGCGCGAGATTCGACATTGGTCGTACCCGAAGGCACTCCTACAACGACTCTCGGACGAGCGAGTTTGGGAGCCATTTTGTCGGCCTTGTTTATAAGATAAGAAAGCATTTCTTCGGTAACTTCAAAATCAGAAATAACTCCATCCACAAGTGGACGAATCGCTCGAATATGCCCCGGAGTTCGGCCGAGCATCTCTTTAGCTTTCATTCCAACAGCGAGAATTTGATTTGTCTTGATATTCATTGCCACCACAGAAGGCTCGTTGATGACGATGCCATGGCCTTTTAAATAAACTAAGGTATTACTAGTACCTAAATCTATACCAATATCATTTGAAATTAATTTGTAGATTTTGTCAAACATTATTTTTACAGCCAATACCCCAGATAGGGGCTTAGCCCCTATCTGGGGTATTTACTTATCTTTTTTTAATAACTCTATTAACTCACTTTCTGAAATTACTTGTCCTTTTTCTTCTGTCCTTTTTTTGATTTCGATTCCCCCTTCTTTCATACTTCTCGCTGAGACGACTGCCCGATAAGGTATACCAATCAGATCCGAATCTGCAAACTTTTCTCCAGCGGACAAACCAATTCTATCATCAAAAAAAACTTCGATACCATTTTCAAGTAAAGTTTCGTAAACTTTTTTCGCTTCGCTCAAAACTATTTCGTCTTCACCAAGAGAAAGCAAATGCACTCGAAACGGAGCGATTTCTTCTGGCCAGATAATTCCCTTATCGTCAGATAAAACTTCGACTACCGTGCCCATCAAACGTGTAACTCCAATACCATATCCACCCATATATACAGATCTTTTATCTCCATTCTCATCAGTAAAAGCCATACCAAACGGATCAGTATATTTTGTCCCTTGTTTAAAAATATTTCCCACTTCAACAGACTTTTTTAAAACTAAATCTTTTCTATCGATACCAAGTTCTTTTAAAACTTTATCGTTTAAAACCTCTTCATTTATAGCGATGCCTTTGTCTTCAGCAACATAAATATTATCTTCACCGGCATCAGCTAGTGTTTGAAACTCGTGCGAATATTGTGAGAAAGTTCCACCCGAAGCAAAAGTTATGTATGTCCTATGACCTATGCCACATCTTGTGTAAACTTTCATGTAAGCTTTCTTTATTTCTTCATAAAATCTATCTTGATCTTCTTCTGTCTTATCAAAAGAATAAAGATCTTTCATCACAAATTCTCTACCTCTCATGATGCCGCTCTTAGCTCGAAGTTCATTTCGAAATTTAGTTTGGATTTGATAAGGGTATATAGGAAGATCATTGTAAGAAGAAATATATTCAGTCAGTAGATTTACAAGCTGTTCATCGTGAGTAAAGCCAAGACCTAATTCTGTATTATCTTTCAATTTAGTTTTGAACCAAACATCCACCACATCATCACTCCATCTTCCATTTTTTTCCCAAACTTCTTTTTTTTGCAACGCAGTCATTATCATCTCTTGCCCGCCGATAGCATTCATCTCTTCCCGAATAATATTTTCAATCTTTTTTAAAACTTTTAAACCTAATGGCAAGTAAGTATAAACCCCCGCCATTTCTTTATGGATAAATCCTCCTCGAATTAGAAGTTCCGCATTTTTAGAAACTTCATCCGCCGGTATTTCCTTTCTGGTTTTAGTAAAAAGTTTAGATTGTCTCATGCCATAAGTCATACTTGCATCTTACCCGAAAAAACTCTTTTGGTCTAGTTTGCGTTAGGTCTTGCCTAACGCAAGTATACAATCTAGGTTAAAACATTTCTCGTGCTTCTTTGAAATATGTCAGAAAATTATTAGCAGGCACACGATCAACATGAAACGATCTTTTATAAAAATCCAATTCAAATTATTAATACTTCAATTCTACTTGAAGTGTTGCAATTATTTCTTGAACTTGGGTTTATTGCACTAGTAATTTGTTGCAATAGATGTTAGAGTTTAAGTATGGAAACTAAAACACTAACTTATTTAGATTCAAGGCCTTGGTATAGGGCAGTAAAAGTTTTATATTTTATTTTTGCTGGTCTTTGTTATGCGATTGCTGTGGGAAGCACTATTGGTTTTTGGCTTTTTAATGAGTTGGAGATAGCTTTACTGTGGGTAATACTTCTTAAAGTATTGATTGTTCCGTGGGCTATATTTTGGGCTTGGTTTGTGTCCAATATTCCTAAGTGGATTTTTTACTATATTTATTTTGGTTCGATAAAGCCACAAAAATAATATATTCTTGCGTTAGGTCTTGCCTAACGCATTTAACCACTCAAAAATTTCTTCTGAAAAGGAAGTTTCGGTAGGAAAATATTTTGGGAATGATTCCCTATTTAAAATCTTATTTTGAACCCTTTTTTCTCCAATAAAATCTAAATAACTTGAGTAAAAATATTTATTCAAATATTCCAAAGCTTCTTTTTTGTTTTTAATTCCTTTTTCCTTCCAATCTTTTTGTATAAGTTTTACCGGATTTAAGTTTATGTATGAAAATAAATATTTTAAATGTTTATCTGTGCTGGCGTGTTGTGCTTTAAATTTACCTTCAAACAACCCACCAGTCCTTTGAGCCTATTTCGGGCTCATTTTGCGTTATATTCCATTTTCATTTGGGTATCATCTTGCGTTAGACAAGACTAAATTTGCAAAAATCCTATGTTCCTGCTATATTAGATCATATGCAAAAAGTAAATAATACCAAGGAAAATAATGACAATATTGTCGAACAGATGTTCAAAGTGGGGGCTCATTATGGGTACTCCAAGACTCGCCGACACCCAAGTTTATCAAAATACATATTTACAACTAAAAATAAAACAGACCTGATAGACCTAGAAAAGACAGCTGTCATGCTCACTGATGCTGGAGCTTTTATTGAATCTTTAGGAGTAAAAAATGGAGTAGTTCTTTTTGTAGGTACAAAACCTGAAGCGAAGGTAATAGTCAAAAATGTAGCCGAATCCCTAGGTATGCCATACGTTGTTGAACGTTGGATCGGAGGAACTCTATCGAACTTCACAGAAATTAAGAAAAGAATTAATGAGCTAGAAAACTACCGAAAAGATAGTGCCACAGGTGGACTCGATAAATATACAAAAAAAGAGCGAGTCGTCATGGCAAAAAAAATGGAAAAACTAGCTAGATATTATTCTGGATTAATTGGACTTAAAAAAGCCCCAGATGCAATATTTATAGTAGATGCTAAAGGTGAACACATAGCAGAAACAGAATCTCGAAAGTCCGGTGTACCTGTAATAGCTCTCGTAAACTCTGATTCAAATATAAAAAATATCCCCTACCCTATCGTCGGAAACGATGCTAGTATCCCTTCTATAAAATTTTTCACTGAGGCTATCTCTGATGCTTATAAAAAGGGTCAAACATCTGTGCCTATAAAGTAAATAAAATATTATAATGTCCACACAAATAACCACAGAACTTATAAAAGAATTAAGAGATAGTACAGGCATCTCAGTGATGCAATGCAAGCGTGCTCTCGAAGAGGCTGAAGGCGATATGAATAAAGCTCTAGCTATCTTGAAAAAGACTAGCTCAGACATTGCCCTCAAAAAAGGTGACCGCGCTGTTCACGATGGTGCAGTAGTTATAAAATCAAATGCATCTAAAGCAATACTTTTGCCTCTCCACTGTGAGACAGATTTTGTTTCTAGAAACGAAGACTTTACTACCTTGCTCTCAAAATTAGGAGATTTAGCCCTATCTGAAGGAATAGACAAGATGAAGAATGAAGCTAAGGGAATGATCGATGGAGTTATCCAAAAAACTGGTGAAAATATCCAACTTGGCGACATATCTGAAGTCTCTGGTGATGTTCTTGGAACTTATGTTCACAACAACAAAGTCGGGGTCATAGTATCTCTCGTTGGTGGAACTCCCGATCTCGCTCGCGACATAGCTATGCATATCACTGCTATGAAACCAGAATACATCACGGAAACAGAGATAAGTGAAGAGATAAAAACAACAATGAAAGAAATATTTGAGAAAGAAGTTGCAAGTATGGACAAACCAGAAGAAATAAAGAAAAAAATGTTGGACGGGAAAATAAATACATACTTCAAAGAAAAAACTTTACTTAGCCAGAGTTTTATAAAAGATGGAGACCAGACTGTCGGCCAACTTCTCGATAAAAACAAAGCGAAGATAAAAGAAGTGCAACGTTATTCTATATAAAAAAATGTATACACTCTTGTCTTTATTTTTTATATCGCTCAGTGGAATTCTGATCATGGTCGGTCGCAAACTAGCCATAGTTCAAAGTGGTGAAATATTAACAAAAGAATATCCTCATCCTTTTATTGCAGATTTCCAAAAAATAAAATCTATAACCCTCATTGGGATAAAGAGATATGGGTATCTGTCTATCGTCTCAATAATAAGATTCCATGTTAAATCGACAAATTTATTGAGAGATAAATACCAAGAAATAAAGAATAAGCTCAAAGATAAAATCTGGCAAAGCCAAAACGAAAACATAAAATCAGAAATGCAAGGAGTTTCAAACTTCTTAAAGACAATTTCCGATTACAAGAAGAAGATAAAAGAGATAAAGGATAGAATAAGTAAAGAAGAAGAAAATTTGTAAGTATAACAAATTATGTTAGTATATAAAAGTTGCCGCCTTAGCTCAGTTGGTAGAGCTACACTTTTGTAAAGTGAGGGTCCTCGGTTCGAGTCCGAGAGGCGGCTCCCGAAACGAACAAAAAGGTTTTGATTCTGTGGGGGGATTTGGGTTTGGGTTTTCGCGCGCAGGAAGGGTCTGGGAGGGAGGCGCGCGGGGCATTTAAAATTGGAAAAAATACCTCAAAAATGCTAAAATTAGTTTATGAACTTGGAGGATATAACAATTATTAAAACTGATGCTCGAGGTGTTATTTACGACTGTGGCAAGTCTAGTTTTATTGCAAGGAAAAAAGGAAGTGTCAGCGCTGACCATACACACGAGGATGCAGAAACCATTTACTTAGTAAAAGGTGAAATTGAATTGACCATTGGCGAAGAAACTCAAATTGTTAAAGCTCCTGTAAAATTTAGTTATGCTGGGAATATATACCACAAACTGATCGCTCTTACGGATATTGAGCTTGTGATAAATAGAAGCTAATAAAACTTTATGAAATTAAGATATATAATAATTAAAGTTAAAGACATTGAAAGAGCTAAAAAATTCTACTCTCGTTTTTTAAATATGGAACCTACGAAAGTTGAGCATGACAGGATGATTGTATTTGATCTACAAAATATAAAAATAGGGTTGTATAATCCTGTTGCGGACGGATACTCTATATCTGATTCTGATTTTGGAAGTAATTATTACGCCGCTTTTGGAACAGATGATGTTGAGTCAGAACTAAAACGAGTTTCTGCTTTCGCTGAAATTTTATCTCATAAAAAAGTAGACTATCATGATTGGTTTGAGTTTAAGGATTCTGAAGGAAACTTTTTAGAAGTACATAAAATATAAAATATATGATAAACAAAAGAAGCATTATTATAGGTATAACTGGTGGTAGTGGTGTTGGGAAATCAACACTCTGTAACGCCTTGAAACAAAAATATCCTGATAAAATCCAGCTTATTCAATTGGATGATTATTTTAAACCAGCGGAAGATAAATCTAAAATTGGTGAACTAGTGAATTCTGATCACCCTGATGCACTTTATATTTATAAATTTTACAATGATTTAAAAACACTTGCACAAGGAAACAGTATTACTATTGAAACTAAAAATCCTTTTCTAAACCCAAATTATAAAATAACAAAACAAAAAATTCCTGTTCTACTTGAATCCAAACCAATCATTTTAGCAGAAGGTTTTTTGTTATTATATGACAATAAAATTCGCAATTTACTTGATTACTCTTTTTATTTAGATGCCAACCATGATATTAGATGGGAAAGAAGAGAAAATTATTCAAATAAAAATTCTGAATATGAAAGTAATGTAATAATTCCAATGCATAAAGAATATACTGAACCAACTAAAAAATATGCTCACAAAATTATAAATGCTGATCTTCTAGATACAGAAAAAGTTTTTAGAGAAGTAGAAAAAATAATATTAAAAAATGACTTTAAATAAAATAGCTATTGATATAGTTTTACTTTTACCACCAGAAATTGTTGAACAGTGTGTTTTAGTTAATTCAAAACTTGATAATTCTGAATATGTATCTTTTGCAAATGGATATAACCCACACATAACTTTAGGTATGGGTTGCGTGTTTGAAAAAGATTTGGAAAATTTAAAAAATGAACTTGAGAAATTATCATTGACTAACCAAGCACTAGATTTAATCATTCCAGATTTTACAGGTAAAAGTTTCTTTTCGTTTGCCATAGAAAATAATCAAAAATTAACTGAACTTCATAATTCTGTGATGGAAATTTTAAAAAGATTTTCAAGTTATGGCGATGCAGATTTTACAATGTTCAATGAAAGCGAAAAAGTAAAAGATGATGTTGGACTTGTAAAATGGGTAAGTAATTTTAATATTGAACATGCTTTTGATTTATACGACCCGCATATAACACTTGGTAAGGGCGAGAAACCAAATTTTGATTTTCCAATAAATTTTACATCTTTAAAAATCGGATTATTTCACATTGGTCAGCGTGGAACTTGCAAGGAAAAATTGGTGGAATTTGACTTGAAATAATTTTTTCTCGATAAAATTTTGTGTTTCAACTGCTTAAAAAGGCCACGATTTTTGGGTATTATGCTAGATTATTTCTTTGAAATACAAGCTTTCACAAAAGCTGAAAAAAGTGGATGCGGGCTAAGCGGACGAGATTTAAATTCAGGATGAAATTGGGTTCCTAGATAAAATGGGTGGACGCTCTTTGGAAGCTCAGCTATCTCCATCAATATTCCACTCGGAGATTTTCCAGAGAAAACCAGTCCAGCTTTTTCTAAGTCCGGAACATATTTTGGATTTACTTCATAACGATGGCGATGACGTTCAGAAATTTTTGCAGATTTATAAGCATTCATAGCGATAGTACCTTTACTAATCAAACAATCATAAGCGCCGAGACGCATACTAGCTCCATAATTTTTATTTTTAATTTTATCTATCTGGTCAGCCATAGTAGCGATGACTGGGTGAGGAGTATTCATATCCATCTCGGTCGAATTCGCCCCTTTGAGTTTCAAAATATTTCTGGCATAAGCAATAGTCAAGATCTGCATTCCTAAACACAAACCCAAATAAGGGATCTTTTTTATCCGGGCATAATCTGCCGTCAGGATCATCCCTTCGATTCCTCTATCTCCAAAACCTCCTGGTACTATGACACCATCGAGCTCGTCGAGTTCAGAAAGTAATTTGGGATTCTTTTCATATTTTTCAGAATCCAACCAGATAATATTTGGTTTCAAATTCATCGCCCAAGATGCGTGGTTTATGGATTCAATCACAGAAATATAAGTATCTTTGCAAGATTTTAAATTAAAATATTTTCCGACAATACCTATCTTCACTTCTTTTTTTATGTTCTTAATTTTCTCGGCGAAAGCTGTCCAATCTGCCAGATCTTTATTCTTTAATGGCAAGCCCATAGTTTTGAGAAAAGTGGCACCGAGATTTTCTTTTTCAAAATTTACTGGTATATCGTAGATAGAATAAACATCCGGCGCAGAGATGATGCACTCTATTGGCAAACTGCAGACATTGCTGATAGTTCTTTTTATATCTGGAGTTGCTGGCTTATCAGCTCGACAGATCACAAAATCTGGATTGAGCCCCATAGAATGCAAATCATTGATAGCGCGCTGAGTTGGTTTGGATTTCTGTTCACCCAACAGAGAAGGAGTCGGTAGATAACTTATCAAACAAACGAAAACATCATCTGGGTTTTTGGCTTTCATCATACGAATAGCTTCGAGAAAAGGCAGGAGTTGATATTCTCCGACGGTACCACCGTATTCTATAATCACGATTTCAGATTTATTTTTTTGTTGGCAAACTTCGATACGTCGAATTATTTCTTTTGGAATATCTGGATAGACCTCGACATCTTCTCCTCCGTATTCTAGATTTCTTTCACGTTTAATAACTTCAGCATACACTTGACCAGTGGTAACATAATGTGTGCGAGTACTGACTTGATCAGTAAAGCGTTCATAGTTGCCGAGATCTTGATCTGCTTCTATGCCATCTTCACCAACAAAAACCTCGCCATGTTCGGCGGGGCGAATAGTGCCAGCGTCTATGTTTACATACATATCGGCTTTCAGATTTGAAACACGATAACCTCTCGATTGCAGAATTTTTCCAATAGAAGAGGCGGCGATACCCTTGCCCACGCTAGACATAACTCCACCCACAACGAAAATATATTTTGTTTTTTTCTTCTGCATACTCTTTAATGGCTACTTATTAAGATATTTTCTAATTGCCAGAAAACTGGAAATAACTCCAAGTAGTATACCTGATAACAAAATAATTACAAATATTTCAAACAAATTTGAAAAATAATATTCATATACGTTTATTCCTAAAAAATCTGTCATATTCCGCCCAAACCAAGCCGTAATTGGCCAGAAAAGGACTAAGGTAAATATTGTAGCTAAAACCCCATAGATAACTCCTTCTACTAAGAAAGGTCCTCTGACACGCATTTTGGAAGCCCCAACCAGACGCATAACCCCTATCTCTTCTTTAGAAATAAAAATCGCCAGACGAATAGTATTGAAAGTTATGGCGACAGAAATGAGCACTAAAACAAAAGTCAGAAGAAACCCGAGTTTTTGAGCTCCAGAAATTATAGAATTAAGTCGCTCGATGACTGGCTTATTATTATAATAATTTGGATGATCAATGATCGAAGCTGGACCAGAGACTAGAACATTATCGGATTTTAAAAAGTCCGCGATACTTTCATATTGAGAAATTTCTTTTGCTTTGACGTTTAGTGAGCTCCCTAGAGGATTTTCACCTATCTCGTCTAAAGATTGGATCGTCGGATAATCAGTGGCATGACGTTCTCGAAACTGAGCGAGTGCGTCCTCGGCAGAAGTATAAGTAACTTCGGCAACTTCGGGCAATTTCTCTAGAGATGCTTTAAGCAACATAGCCTGTCCTTCTTGTACCCCAACGTTTAGATATATGGTGACATCTACCTTATCTTTTATAATATTGAGTGAAGAATATAATACTGCTTGTAATATTATAATAGAAGTAATGGTAGAGAGAGTGATAGTAGAGATGAGTACTGAGGCGAAAGAAACCAGACCGCCTCTGGTGAAATTTTTAAATCCTGCTTTTATAACTCTTTTTAAATCGGTGATCATATTTATTTTTCGTGCTTACTGTCTCGAATAATTTTCCCGTTTTCCATAGTTATAACTCTTTTTCCGACTGAATCAATAACTCCGCGATTGTGAGTGGTTAAAATAACTGTAGTACCCAGACCATTTATTTTTTTCAAAATTTGCACTATCTCGTGAGTATTGATCGGGTCTAGATTGCCGGTCGGTTCATCAGCGATGATGAGCTCTGGTTGGTTTATGATCGCCCGAGCGATAGCCAGCCTTTGTTGTTCCCCTCCGGACATTTCTATTGGAAAATGATGCGACCTATGTGCAAGATCTACTAATTCTAAAACATGTGGAACGTCGGAAGATATCTCTTCATCACTTTTACCCACTGCCTCCATAGCAAAAGCGATATTCTCATAAGCAGTTTTATTTTGAAGTAATTTAAAATCTTGGAAAACCACCCCAATACGCCTACGAAGCTTAGTCAGATTATTATTGTTCAATTTATGCACGTCAATAGATTCAAAAAAGACAGTTCCATCAGTCGGATTTTCTTCGGCCATAATTAATTTGGTCAGAGTCGTCTTTCCTGCCCCAGAATGTCCGACAATAGAGACGAATTCTCCAGCTGTTATCGTCATAGTCACATTTTCGAGAGCCGTAGCATCTTTATAAACTTTTGAAACATTATTAAAGTAAATCACTTTTACATTTTAGCACAGATTTTTATGAAACAAAAATTCTACCGTACTTCTTGACCTCTTGGTGAATCATCAGGGAAAATAAGCTTTGTGTCTAAATAATTTAAATTATTGTGTGGATATATGATAGCTTTAATTTTTTGGGTAACTTCCTGAATAGTCATCTCTGAAACTCGGTCTATATATTTAATTTTTCGTTTATCGTATGCCACCGATTTAACATGATCGCTGAGAATAACACCTTTTACTTTATTCGTAGAAATATGAACTTCAAAACTGTAACCTTTGATCTTTTGAGTAATCGGACAAACTATAGCCAGTCCTATCAATTTATTATATGCATGTGGCGAAATCACTAAAGAAGGACGACGCCCATTTTGTTCGTGTCCTTTTGTCGGAGAAAAATCGATCCAAACAACATCCCCCCGTTCTGGTATGTATTTTTTTCTTACCATATTTCTTTACCCATGGGTTTCCCCCAATCTGTTTCAGGATGAATATTTTTCTTCGTCATACCCTTTAATAATTTTTCTAAAGTATACTCTGGTGGATTTGCTGTTTCTGGCCTTACTTCAAAAGTAGAATTCTTACGCATAACAATTACTCTTGAGCCAGCTTTCAAGTCAAAACTCCTTGCCAACTCTTTCGGAAGTCGCATGGCCAAACTATTTCCCCATTTTCTAATTATTGTAGTCATATTTAAAGTATATACAATGTAGATACATTGTCAAGCAATTGTCTACTATTTAACAAGTGATGTGGTAATAATCGACGATATTTCTCCTGATATCATATTTATTGACTTTAGATCCATACTATTAGACCCATCACTATAGTTTTCTACAAGAAGCACATCAGCCATACGCCAAATTACCCCCAAATATAATTGCTTACCAACTCCCATGTTTTGTAAAGAGACACCTAATCCACCTTTTACATTTAAAACCTTCGGTACTTTTTCCCAAGGAAAATTATTTGCATATTTTAATACATCATTAAGAGTGGTGTCGTCCAAAGCAGGAAGAACCCCTCTCATATCATAGTCAACAAGCCTTTCACCTAATAATTCTCCTGTTGTTGAATAAGATACAAAAGAAAGAAGACTTTCCTCGGGAGATCTTTGGTCTGGGGGATGAATTTCTTGTAGTGCATACAAAATAGAACCATCTTCACTCCAACGAATTAAGCTCACTGTACTGTTTATGCGTCTAATTATCTCATTTGTTTTTGCGTCTACAAACAACAATGCGGAAGCAGAATTATTAATATCATTGGCGCCGACCGCTAATGTTAAACCACCTGGTCTCCATACGGCCCCGTACACCATCCAACCTGAGAGAAGAAGTTTTTCTTCTTGTGTCTTTAGATTGATTACATGAAGTTTTACATCTGGAAAACCATCTTGAAGTTCTGAAAACGCAAGCCAGCCTCGAGAAAGACCATAAGTTTTATATGCTGACACTTGTAAGTCTACGGCCGAAATAAGATCTGGAGGTAAAACAGCAAAAGCAGTTCCACCAACAGCCACAGTGGGTATAGGCTGAATAAATGAATCAGCGATCGCAATCTCAAATGGGGCCTGAAACCGTTTAATTTTTAGAGATAAATAAATACCAACCCCAACTATAAGCAAAACAACAAAAGAAATGACGAGACGCTGTTTTTGATCTTTCATATTTCTCTAGTATATCACAATTTATAAACTTTTTTCTGCTTCTATAAACAAATCCAATTCGCCATCGAGCACGGCGTCTACATTGGAAGTTTCGGCCCCCGTGCGATGATCTTTGACCATTTTGTATGGATGAAGGACGTATGATCTGATCTGATTCCCCCATTCTATCTCGGTATTTTTTATTTTCATAGCTTCTTCGGTACTTTTCTTTTCTTCTTCGGCTTTTTTGAAAATTTTCGCTCGCAATATCGCCATAGCCGACTCACGATTTTGCTCCTGAGAACGTTCGTTCGAGGCATGCACAGCTATCCCACTCGGGATATGCACTATTCGTACTGCTGTCTCTCTCTTGTTTACATTTTGCCCACCAGGGCCACCTGACTTTGCAAATTCTATTTTCAAATCTGCCTCTGGAATATTTATATCCTTGGCTTCGAGCTTAGAAAATTTCGGTAAAACTTCCACCAGTGAAAAAGAAGTGTGTCGTAACTTTTTTGCATTAAATGGGGAGATGCGGACGAGTCTATGCACCCCAGATTCGTTTTTTAAATTGCCATACGTTCCTTTCCCAGAAATTTCCAGTGTAATATTTCGATATCCTCCGTGGTCATTCTTATGTTCATGAATAAAAGATACACTCCAACCTTTTTTGTCTGCATATTTTATATACATAGAAAGTAATATCGCTGAGAAATCTTCAGCATCATCTCCTCCCGCTCCAGAAATAATGCTCAAAATTGCATTACCTTTATCATACTTCCCTAGGCCTTCTTTTTTAGCTTTCAATTCGGAAAGTTCTCGCAAAACTTCGTGGGCCCGACTTTTGTCCAGCCAAAAATCGGGCCCCTGCATCTGCGCTTCCAAATTTTCTATCTGTTTTTCTATATTATTTAAATCCAAAACCATACGACCAGTATACCAGAAATTTGTTTTTATAAAAAAACTCAACTCCTATATCCTCCGACTTCTGAATTGTCCCTCCCTTGATAAGGGGAGGCCTGCCTGCGCAGGCAGGTTAGGAGGGGTTGTATTTAGTAATAATTCTTCGACAAATACGCTCGGCCGGAATCTCCGAAGAGCATCACGGCCACATCACCCTTTTTTAATTTATTTAAATATGTAGAAACTGCATACGAGACAGCCCCACTACCAGTGCCGATCAAGAAACCTTTTCTTGCCATAATCTTCAACATCCCGAGACCATTTTCATCTGATACAGGAATAAATTCATCTATCACGGATTCGTTCAAGCAATGAGTTTCAAAATCAATACCTATACCTTCCATTTTGTAAGGTTTTGGATTACCTTTTGTAGAATGAAAAGATACATCGACGTCGACAGCAATAACTTTAATATTTGGATTTTTTTCTTTTAAGAATTTTCCTGCGCCAGAAATCGTTCCGCCAGTACCAGCCGCCGCAAAAAAGTGAGTGATCTTACCCTCAGTTTGATCCCATATCTCTGGCCCGAGACTCGTGTAGTGAGCTTTTAGATTAGAAAGATTAAAATATTGATTTGGCATGAAAGAATTTGGAGTATTTTTTTGTATAGTTATAGCTTGCTGATGCCGACTCTGCGGATCAGTGATAGGTACTGCTGGACACATAATAACTTCTGCTCCATAAGCTTTGATCGTTTTTACTTTTTCTTCACTCATAGCTCCCGATGCGGTGATAATGACTTTATATCCCTTGATGGCTCCGATCATAGCGCAAGCCACGCCTTGATTGCCGGAAGAAGATTCAATGATAGTACCCCCAGATTTTAATAAACCATTTTTCTCTGCTTCTTCGATCATAAAAAATGCAGAGCGATCTTTGATGCTTCCGCCGGGATTTAGATATTCTAATTTTGCAAATATCTGCGCCTCACTTGCAAATGGTACTTGTACCAGTGGAGTATTACCTATAGCTTCTAATAAATTTTTTTTAATATTTCGCATTTTTGTTTTTAAATTTAGGAAGGGGCTGGTGATGTTCCGAGCCCCTTCCTTTTACTCATGCTGTGGGATCTTATCAGGATCCCTTTGGTCATTATTGCATTTCATAATGAACTCCTTTCGATATAATCTTACAAGCATATGTTGCATAAGTTAATTTTTTTAACATTCACCTTGTATTTGGGACTTTTTGTTAAATTTGTTAGAATAGTAAATATGATCAAAATACACCCCATAGTGCGAGAGATAATTTTAGGAGAACTCGAAGCATATTTTGCTTTGACGAATGGTTATATGAATATGAGCAGTTATGCCCACCAGATCAAACCTCGGGTGGAACACATGACCAAAAAACAAGTTACCATCACCAGCCTTGTGGTCTCCCTTTCACGCCTACGGAAAGAATTAAAAAAAGAGCGTCCACTCATCCATGATGTAAAAATAAAAAACATCACCACCAAACTCCCCCTCTCTGAGATAGCTTATGAAAACAGTGGAAAATTTCTCGAGAAGCTTGATTCGCTTCATAAGAAGATAGCTATTTCACAAGAAGATTTTTTTACTATCACCATCGGCACGACAGAAGTAGACATCATTTGTTCTACAAATTTAGAAAATAAAATTCTCAAACATTTTAAAATAAAACCGAAATATATAAATCATAATTTTGCAGGAATCGGAATTTCATTTAGCCCAGAAGTTTTCGGAACTCCAAATGTCTTCTTCTCACTTCTCTCTGTGACCGCTCGCGCTAGAATAAATATAGAAGAATTAGTTTCCACGCCAACAGAATTCATCTTTATAGTTCATGAAAAAGATTTCAGTAAAACAGTTAGTTTATTTTCCAAATTACACAGAGACGTAAATACTAAAAATTGAGTGCTAGGTACCCCATTTTTAAGACACATATTTCATAACACATTATCTATCTTAAACAACTTTAGCCAAAAATGCTCCAACAGCATAAGCCACAGTCGCGGCGACTCCACCTATGGCGAGAGTCTCGAAGACAGAAAAAAATTCATTCTTATTTGTCATTCGGCCTCTGATTTGTCCGACTAAAATAAATGCAACCGAAGTAAAAATACAAGAAATGATAAAAATTTTATCATTCCAAATATCAAAGATAGCATTAAAAAGATATGGCAGTAAAGGTATCGAACCGATAACTATAAAAGAAATAAAAGTAGCAAAAGCATGACGAAATGGTTTGATTTTTATCCCCTTTGGTTCATCTCCACATTGTTCACGTTCGGATTTCTCAGAAAGATAATTTGAAGAAGCCATGGAAAATCCATCAGCCAAAACATTAGAAATTCCTAAGATAAGTACAATTTTTGAATCTAAATTTGCTCCAGCCGAACCAGCGATGATAGCAAAAGTAGTGACGGTGCCATCGAGTGCTCCATAAACAAATTCTTTTAAATAGTTTTTGAAAAATCTTTTCACTAAATACAAGTATACTTCATAATTCTAAAAAATAATAGTGATATTAAGATATTAGTTTCAAAAATTCTTCTTCGTTTAAAATTTTCACACCGAGTTTTTGAGCAGTTTTGAGCTTCGTACCAGCTTCCTCGCCCACAACCACATATGAAGTATTTGCGGAAACAGATCCTGAAACTTTACCACCAAGAGCAAGGATTTTTTCTTTGGCTATTTCGCGAGACATAGTCGAGAGAGTGCCTGTTAAAACAAAAGTTTTTCCTGTAAGTATTCCCTTTTCTTTTTTTGGCATTTTTTCTATAACTACCCCGTTTTTTTCTAATTTTTGAATAAAATTTAAATTATTTTGATCGGTAAAAAAATTATGCAGGCTTTTAGAGACAGCTTCGCCAATATTTTCTATACTGTTTATTTGCGTTAGGTCTTGCCTAACGCTATTTATCAATCTATCTAAAGTACCAAAATGTATAGCCAGGTCCCGAGCTGTCTCTTCTCCGACGTGCAAGATACCGAGTGCCCAAAGAAATCTGGAAAGGGAAATTTTCTTTTTATTTTTTAT
>CALRDL010000014.1 GCA_943354905.1 Candidatus Nomurabacteria bacterium | reverse complement strand
GAAGAACTTGGAAAACACTGCAAGAATATTTGCATTTCTACAATTATGAGAGAATCCATTTAGGAAAATATTTAAACGGAATGATACCGGTCGAAAAATTCAATTATTACTTATCCACAGTGTCACCCTTGAAGGTTAACTAAACAGCTAATGTACAGTTATCTCATTAACTCATGAATTAACTCAGTAATTAAATACTATCTAATATTTCAACTTTCCCTTTACTACAATCTAATACAAAAGTCTTTTTTAGTTCTTTAAGTAATTGTGTCCCAATAAGTATTATCTCTGCTGGGTGTATGTCTATGCTGGTTTCTATGCATTTTCCATCAACACATACTTCTCCTGTACAAACAAAGTGATCTTTTAAACTTCCATCAGCTATTGTATGTGACTGTATACCGACTAAGGCAAGTCCAAGTGGAAAAGCGACTGAATATGGTATTTTTAAATAGCCATTAAATCCAGAATCGATAATAGCTTTTATCTTGGCTTGCGCTGGATTAGTGCCCTTGACTCCAATTTCTATTTTGGGTTGTGCGTTTTCAAAAGAGCCAAGCATGTTTTTTAGGAGTAGAAATGTAATTTATAGTCGACTGTTTAAGCATACCAATTTGTACTATGTAAAATAATTTATTTCCAAACGCTTCTTGTGCTTTATTGATTGCGACTAATCTATCACTATCTGTTAGATATTTTTTATTTTCTACATCAATAATCGCATACTGACCCATGTATTCTGACTCAAGCTTAGTTTTAAGTTCTTCTAAATAAAATTTCTCTCCCAGACGAGAGATATCCTCTAGAGAAAAATTTTGATTCATTGTATTCATGCTATTTATTGTAACATGCCATAATAAATTATGGCAAACAATCCTATTTTTTCTTACTATCCTCTTCCTTCTTAAAAGGAATACCTAATAGATCAAAGAAAGCTTTTCCATCCTTTTTACCTTTAGCACTAGAAACAATAGTTATAGACATACCGAAAACGTCTTTGATATCTTCGTCTGCTGTCTCAGGAAAAATGGTGTGTTCTTTTATACCGATAGTTAGGTTTCCGATGTTGTCTACGACTTTAGGAGAAATTCCACGGAAGTCTTTGGTGCGAGGTAATGCGACGTTTATGAGTTTTTCCAAGAATGCATACATACGAGCACCACGCAATGTGACCACCACACCGATAGGGTCGCCTTGGCGAACTTTAAAAGATGCTATAGATTGCTTTGCACCCCTCAAAGTTACCTTTTGTCCAGTAATTTTGGCCAAACGATCTCCGATCGTATCATTTTTGTTCTTGTCTTTTTTAATAGCTGTACCCGTGCCGACGTTGATCACTATCTTACTCAATTTTGGAGAAGCCATAAGATTCTTGTAATGAAATTCCGTTTTCATCTTTTCGAATGCTTCTTTTTCTTTTTCTCTGACTGTTAAATTTGCAGTTAAATGTTTCATATTTTTATATTAAAATTATGCTTTCTTGACATTAGAAACATGTATTGGCATAGCCATATCTATCATGGAACCTTTCTCGCCAGACTTTCGAGGACGCTGGTGTTTCTTCATCATATTTGCTCCTTCGACGACGACTTTATCATCTTTGACAAAAACCTGAACAACTTTGCCTTTTTTGCCTTTGTCTTTACCTGTGATTATTATTACATTGTCTCCTTTTTTGATTTTCATTGTATTTGTTCCACATGTCGGACTTGTGGCTAGCCACAAGTCCGACATGTGGTCTATTATATTACCTCCTGCGCTAAAGAAATAATCTTCTGGAAACCTTTCTCTGCTAATTCTCTTGGAATTGGTCCAAATACACGCCCAGCTTTTGGATCTTTCTTCCCTTTTTCGAGTAGAACTACTGCATTGTCATCAAAACGAATATATGAGCCGTCAGCTCGACGATAGGCGGCGCGGGTACGAACGACGACAGCTTGATGGACATCTTTCTTCTTCACTGCTTTTCGAGGACTGGCTACTTTGACAGAAATGATCACGAGTTCCCCTAAAGTCGCATATCTCTTTTTTGAAGAACCCAAAACCTTGAACACCTTTCCCACGGTGCCTCCGGCGTTGTCTGTTATTTTTACTAATGTTTCGTTTTGGATCATAAATTTTCTTTATAACTTTTAACTTTCTACTTTATAACTACTCTAAATCTTTTGTCTTTGGAAATCGGCCTTGTTTCTACTATCTCGACATTATCTCCTATTTTAAATTTATTTTCTTCATCATGAGCTTTGTATTTTTTGCTCATTTTGTAGAACTTGCCATATAAAGGATGTTTGACGAATCTTGAAACAGAGACGACTATGGTCTTGTTCATCTTATCACCTACCACAACACCCTTCAAGATGTTGCTTTTTGTTTTTTTATTAATTTGTATATCTTTTGTTTTCATTTTTTATATTTAAGTTTTTACTTTTGTTTTCTAAGCTCTGTCAAAACTCTGGCGATATTTCTTTTGATAGCAGAAAGCTCTTTGACATTCTTTGATCGTGAACCTTCAGCCTTGAATCTAACTACCCGCGCATTTTCTTCTAAAGTTGCGAGTTCTTTTTCAAGCTCACTCTTTTTCATTAATTTTAAATTATCTTTTTTCTTTGCCATAAAATTGTTGGATTATTGCTTATGAGCTCTAGAAATAATACGAACAGAAAGCGGAAGCTTGGTGCCAGCTTTTCGCAAGGCCTCAGTCGCAATCTTTGCATCTACCCCGTCAACTTCGAAAATGATTCTACCTGGTAAAACATCAAAACAGTATCCTTGTGGATCTCCCTTTCCTTTACCCATTCCCACTTCTGCAGCTTTTGCAGTATATGGACGATCTGGAAAAATTCGAATCCAATATTTTCCAGCTTTGGTCAAAGTTCGGGAGATTACTTTGCGTGCAGCTTCTAACTGAATAGACTTTACTCGGGCCTGCGATGTAGACTTGAGTCCAAAAGAACCGAAAGCGAGTTTTGAGCCACGAGTGTCAGGAGATATGGACTTTGGATTAACCCTCCCTGTTTGCCATTTTCTAAATTTTACTTTTTTGGGTAATAACATATATTTATTTAATCCATTTTTACTTTCTTGGTGTCTTTTATGTCTGTATCAGAATTTGAAAAAGTTTTAGATACCTTTTTGTCAGCAAAAATCTTTCCACGATAAATCCAAACTTTGATACCTATAACACCATAAGACAAAGTCGCTCGTTCACGTTTGAAATCAATATCTGCACGAAATGTCTGCAGAGGAATACTTCCACGTTTGAGCTCTTCAGTCCGAGCGATATCTGCTCCGCCGAGACGCCCACCCAAAACTATTCTCGCTCCTTCTACCCCACGAGCTTGCATAACTTTCTCGATAATAGTCTTGATGACTCGACGATATGGCATTCTCTTTTCCAAACCTTCAGCGATCATATAAGCGACAATAGCTGCGTCGGCTTCTGGATTTGTAACTTCTATTACTTCGAGTTTAAAATCTTCCGGTCGAGGAAGTTTTAACTTGTCCATTTTTTTCAAAATATCTTCTTTGAGTTTAGTTGCTCCTTCCCCACTTCGGCCAATGATGAGCCCTGGGCGAGAAGTTTTGATTATAAAACGAGTAGCTTTGCGACTTCGTTCTATTTCGATAGTCGAGATATACATACCACGCAATTTCTTTTCCAAGTACTGACGGATAAGCACGTCGCCTTTTAGATAAGTGACATATTTTTTTGGATCAGCAAACCAACGAGATTTCCAGTCTCGGAGTATGATCAATCTATGTGCATATGGATGGACTATTTTTGACATGTTATTTTATTTACCCCCTCCTTACTCCTCCCCCTATATAGGGGGAGGTTGGGTAGGGGTAGGGGTACTGTTACTTCTTTTTTGATTTCGTTTTTTTAACCGGTATTACTTTCTCTGCTAATAAAATATTCAAATGGCTTGTGCGTTTGTTGATCCGGTGTCCAGTACCCATAGCCGCTGGCATCATTCTTTTCATAGTAATGCCTTTGTCTACCCGTAATTCTTTTATAAATAAATTCTCCACATCGTTTCCAATATTCTTTGCATTCGCTACTGCAGACAATAAAAGCTTTTTGATCGGTAGGCCGGCACGCTTGGCCAAGAAATCAAGCTCAGCGATAGCTGCACTCACATTTTTCCCTCGAATCAAAGAAGCTACTAAGCGAACCTTTCTCGGAGACTGTCTGTAATTTTTCAAAAAAGCTTTCATATTATTTTTTTGCGCCCTTAGTGTCGGCTGCGGCGGCCGTCGCACCCTTAGCTGCTGTTATCTCAGCTTCCTTTTTCTTTTGTTCCAATTCTTTCTGCATTTTACCTCCGTGTTTTGTAAATTTTTTGGTTGGAGAAAATTCGCCGAGTCTGTGGCCTACCATGTCTTCGGTAACCAATACATCCACATGAACTTTTCCATTATAAACACCAAAAGTAAAACCGAGCATCTCGGGAGATATCATACAAGCTCTTTTCCAAGTCTTGATGGTCGGAGTTTGCAACGGGTTTTTACCCTCAATCTTTTTGAGAAGTCTTTCATCAATATTCAAGCCTTTTTTAATTGAACGTGTCATAAAAAATAGCTCGAAACGAGCTTAAATTGATATTAGCAAATAGGCAGAAAATGTCAAACACAACAAAAATACAACCCCACCTAGCCTCCACTTGTCAGGGAAGGTAAAATGCAAAAAACCCCTGATAAGGGGGCTTGGGGGTTGTGTTTTTATTTCACTTAAACTTATACTTTTTATAAATTTTATCGTGATGATCAAAGTCGATAAGTCTAACTTCTAATATAGAAATTTCATAAATTAAAACAAAAGGGTCCATATGCACCCTTCTATAATTCCGTAATGTATTTCAAAGAGGCTTGCCTAAAATTGGCTCTCGGATAACTTTCTCTATCTTATTTTCAAGATTTTTAAAAACGTCCGGTTTTTTATTTTTTAATCTTTTTAAAATAGCTTCAAACTGAAACGGTACAACCAATGTATATATTGGCTCAGACATATATTTATAGATCTTTGAGATAATTTTTAAAGGCTGAAATAGAAGAAAATCTTTTTCCTTTGCCATTATCTAAACTAAGAGATGTTTTTTCAAATTTTTTCATTACAGAAAAATCAACTTCATCTTTTGAACTTTCAAACACAAGCTTCTGAAGAAAATCCAAGCGAGACAAAATATTCTTTTGCATTTGTATTGACTGCTTGTACTCTTTAATTGGAATTGTAATGGTAGTCATATTTAAAATATATCATATTTTTTACAAAATACAACAAGTGGATTCCCTATAACATATTCGAGCTCTATGACACCGTCTATTTATTCTTCCCAGTTTTTCTTCGAGAGACTATAAATACATTTGAGTATTTCTTTGGACCGCGAGTTTTTCTTCCACCTGTAACTTTACCCCACATAGTCTTTGGGCGCTTGGTTCCTCGTCCTTGTCGTCCTTCACCTCCTCCGTATGGATGGTCGACAGGGTTCATGGCTGTACCGCGAACAGTCGGGCGGATTCCTTTCCAGCGACTTCGTCCAGCCTTACCATAATTTTCTAAATGATGTTCATCATTGGAAACAGTACCGATACAAGCATAACATTCTTCATTTATTTTTCTGATTTCAGTCGAAGGCATCTTCAGGTTTGTATAGCCATCAGCATTAGCAACTACTTGAGCAAATATTCCTGCAGAACGTCCGATTTTGGCTCCACCCATAGGCTTGATCTCGACATTGTAGACAAAAGTACCCACTGGGATTTCTTTCAAAGGCATTCTGTTTCCAGTAGTCAAAGGAGCTTTTTTAGAAACCACAAAAGAGTCTCCTGGTTTTACAGACTTCGGTAAAACGACATATCTCTTTTCTCCATCTTTATAGATAGCCAAACCAATAAAAGCAGAACGATTTGGATCGTATTCTACGGAAGTTATCTTAGCTGGGATATCTTTCTTGTTGTATAAAAAATCTACTTCTCGAAAAAGACGCTTGTGTCCACCTCCTTTGTGGCGAGTAGTGATCCGTCCTTGGCTGTTTCGGCCATTTGAACGACGAAAACCATGCACGAGAGATTTGGTCGGAGTAGACGTAGTCAAAACACCTCGGTAGGTAACATTGGTCATCTGTCGTCTTGATTTACTTGTAGGTTTATATGATTTCATGGTTTTTTTATTTTTCCTCACCCTATGTAGGGGGAGGTTAGGTGGGGGTATTAAATTAATTCTATCTTATCTTCTTTTTTTAAATAAACCACAGCCTTTCTACCTCCCCCTTTTGTCCCAGCACGTCCTTTTGACATAATGTTTTTCTTTGGTACAGGTAAGACATTTACTTTGACTGGTTTAACTTTATATAAAGTGAAAATAGCTTTCTTTATTTCTGTTTTATTAGCCTTAACAGATACATCAAAAGTGTATGCATTTTTTTCTTGCATAAAAGATGCTTTCTCAGTGATTCTGCCATTTTTAATTATATTTTTCATATTTTTATTATATCCCAAATTAACCCCTAGATTCTAAAAATTTGACACTCTCTGTCGGATGCTCGATTATAAGATATTTATAATTCAAAACATCCAGCGGATTCAAATTTTTCAAGAAAACTATTTCCAGAGTTGGAATATTTCGGAAACTCTTTTCGATCTTTTCATTTCGTTCATTTAAAGCTACTAAGATCTTTGGCTTTTTAACTTTTAAAACTTTAAATCCACCAACTTTTACTAAATTATTCATAACTTCCACTGCTCCTTTAGTATTGATTTTAGACATTTCAAAAGAATCTACAAAAAGTATTTCTTCATCTTTTAGCTTACGAGAAAGTACAGAGAAAAGGGCTTGAGCACGCATTTTTTTAGAAATTTTTCTCTTATAATTTTTCTCTGCAAGAGGACCATGAGTCACACCACCTCCAACCCAAATAGGCGAACGACTAGACCCGTGACGCGCACGTCCTGTTCCCTTTTGTTTCCAAGGTTTTCTACCTCCACCACGAACTTCTCCGCGACCCTTTGTATCGGCTGTGCCAGCACGCTTGTTTGAACGCATACCTTCTACGACTTGGTGAACCAAGTCGGCTCTCCATTTTGCACCGAAAACTTTTGCCGGTAAATCTATGCTCCCAGCATCCGCTCCGTTTTTGTCATATATTTTTTTTAAAATTTTTGCTTCCATGAATTTTCTTTATAACTTTATGAACTTTATAACTTTTAACGACTCACAATCTCCACTAAAGTTCCACGTCGGCCTGTGATAGCGCCTTTGACAAGCATTATGTTATTTTCTGTATCGACAAAAACAACTTCCAAATTTTTCTGAGTGATTCTATCCCCTCCCATTCTTCCGGCCATTCTCATACCTTTTGGAACGTGAGTTCGAAGTCCTCCGCCAATAGATCCTGGTTCTCGCTCAGAATGCTTTTGACCGTGAGTTCTTGGACCTCCATGAAATCCATGACGTTTGACCACACCTTGAAAACCTTTACCCTTAGATACACTAGTAACTTGGATCTTGTCTCCAGAAGTAAAAATAGAAGCATCAATGACGTCTCCCTCTTTTGCATCACTACTATCTATTGATTTCAATCTAAATTCTTTTATATCTTTATAAAATGCACCCTTCATGGCACCAGCGCGTCCTTTAGTGATTCTTTCTTTCTTTTGTGTTCTGTATCCAACTTGGACAGAATTATATCCATCTTTTGCAGTTTCAAAAACTCTAGTCACAGTCACAGGACCAGCAGAAAGTATGGTCACAGGAATAACTGTTCCGTTTTCGGAAAAATATTCTGTCATATTTTCTTTTGTAGCAAGAATAAATTTCATATAATATTTCTACATCATCTTTACATCAATATCTACTCCAGAAGGAAGCGAAAGATTGGTCAAAGCTTCGACAGTCTTTCCATTTGGATTTATAATATCAATCAATCTTTTGTGAACACGAATTTCAAACTGCTCTCTTGTATTTTTGTAAATAAAAGGAGAACGATTGACTGTGTATTTTTTTATTTCAGTCGGTAGTGGCACAGGTCCTACGACACTCGCGTCATAACGCGTAGCCGTATCCATGATTTGTTTAACAGAACTATCAAGAATTTTACTCTCATACGCTCGTACACGTATGCGCAGTATGACATTAGCGTCGCCACCTTCTTTCTTAGAAGTTTTAGCCTTAGACTTCCCACTCGAACGTGTTGAAACACTTTCGGTACGGGCGGGTTTTATTTTTGTATCTGTTGTTGTCATTTTATCCAATTGTCAATTAACAATTACGAATTTCAAATTTATATTCGCCATTCGTAATTCATAATTTCAAATTCTTAATTACCCTAATATCTTAGTAACGACTCCAGCTCCGACAGTCTTACCTCCTTCACGAATAGCAAATCTTTGTGCTTCTTCGAGAGCGACTGGGGTGACTAATTTAACTGTAATTTTAACTGTATCTCCGGGCATAACCATCTCTGTCCCTTCAGCTAGAGTAACATCTCCTGTAACGTCTGTAGTTCGGATGTAGAATTGAGGCTTGTAACCTTTGAAGAAAGGAGTGTGTCTTCCACCTTCTTCTTTTTTCAAAACATAAATCTCAGCTGTGAAATTATCATGTGGAGTAGTAGTACCTGGTTTACATAAAACCTGTCCACGAGTGATATCTTCTTTCTTGAGACCACGAAGAAGGATACCAGCGTTGTCTCCAGCCATACCTTCTTGCAAGTTCTTGTTGAACATTTCAATACCAGTAACTGTAGACTTGACAGTAGGTTTGATTCCAACAACTTCGATATCTTCACCGACCTTGACCACTCCTCTTTCGATCTTACCTGTTACCACTGTTCCACGTCCTTCGATTGAGAATATATCTTCAACAGGCATAAGGAAAGGCTTGGTAATATCACGTTCTGGAACTGGGATGTATGTATCGAGAGCGTCAGTTAGCTCGAGGATTTTCTTTGCCCATTCGTCATCTACTGATTTTGCTTCGAGACCTTTCAAAGCAGAACCACGGATGACTGGAGCGCCTACACCATCAAATCCTTGCTTAGTAAGTAATTCGCGTATTTCTTCTTCAACCATATCGATCATGTCTTTGTCGTCAACCATATCGCACTTGTTTAAAAATACGATGATTTTTGGTACACCAACTTGTTTTGCAAGTAAAACATGTTCACGAGTCTGAGGCATAGCTCCATCAGTAGCAGCAACCACAAGAATAGCGCCGTCCATTTGAGCGGCACCTGTTATCATATTCTTGATGTAGTCGGCGTGTCCTGGAGCATCGATGTGGGCATAGTGACGAGCATCTGTCGCGTACTCGTTGTGAGAAATATTGATAGTGATTCCACGAGCTTTTTCTTCAGGAGCGTTGTCAATCTGGTCAACACCTCGAAGGCGAACCACCTTACCTGCTAAATTTAACACATGCAAAATAGCCGCTGTTAATGTGGTTTTTCCATGGTCAACGTGACCGATGGTACCGACATTTACGTGTGGTTTGTCTCTTTTAAATTCTTCTGCCATATATTTATGGGTTACTAATTAAAACTCAATGTACGATAACCAGTCACTGAGGCCTAACTACTAAACTAATTAAAAAACTAATAATAATGTTTAAAAAACCAAAGAAAACTTAGAAAAACAATATAAAAACTGCAAAAGTGCAGTTATTTAGATAATAGCAGATTTTAAATCATTGTCAAATACCATAAACAAAAATACCCTTTCGGGTATTTTTTATTTCCTTACTGCAACTATGGTTACTGTGAATATATTGGGCACGAGGTCGTAATGTTAAAATCAGCAGGTCTTTTATCCCATCCTGCTCTGTTGCCTTGACTATCTCTACACCAATATCTTTCATTATTGCCTTCCAAAGTAACCAGAGTGGCCCAGCCAGTTTTAGTGTCTTGGCATGTTACAGTAAGTTTACCCAAGCCAATCATATGATTTCGAAGCTCAACCATTTTTGAAGAATTGCATACGCCCGTATAATCACCGTTGTGCGTGTCAAAATAAATTTCACCTTCCACTTGAGACAAAGCTAAATCAGTATTAACTTGTGGGCTTTGTTGTGGCGGATATCCAGCCTCTGCCAACTGCTGCCTATCATAGAAATACCAAGGATTAAGAATAGTAAAATATCCTACCACACCTAAAAACAAGACCACGATAACAATAAAAATGATTTTTTTCATATACAAATTATATCAGTTCTAACACAAAACAAAAACCCCCCGAAGGCGGTCATTGTTTTTAGTTTACTTTCTCGCAGCAATTATGGCCTCGGCTACATTGTTCGGCACGATGTCGTAGCGGAAGAATTCCATAGTAAAAGATGCACGGCCTTCGGTCATAGAACGCAGGCCCGTCATATACCCGAACATTTCAGAAAGAGGAACGATAGCTTTGATGACTTTGTTCATACCTCGATCTTCCATACCTTCGATAAGCGCGCGTTTTGAAGAAAGATTTCCTGTTACGTCTCCCATAAATTTATCTGGAGTAACGACTTCGACTTTCATCATAGGCTCGAGAATAACAGGATTTGCTCTTCGACAAGCTTCCTGCACCGCCATACTCGCAGCTATCTTGAAAGCCATTTCGTTGGAGTCAACTTCATGATAACTACCATCCCAGAGTTCGACAGAGACATTGACCATCTTGAATCCAGCCAAAATACCACGATCAAGTCCTTCTTTAAATCCTTTTTCACAAGGAGCGATATATTCTTGAGGAATAACTCCACCTTTGATGGTATTAACGAATTCAAAACCAGGAGATCTTTTTGTATTTTTTGGTAAATCTTCGAGTTCTTCTTTGGTAAGTATTTCCATTGGTTTGACTTTGATCTTGACGTGACCATAGTTACCGCGTCCTCCGGATTGCTTGATATATTTTCCTTCCGCTTCGCTGTTGCCATTGATAGTCTCTCGATAAGCTACTTGGGGTTTACCGACATTTGCTTCCACTGTAAATTCACGCTTCATACGATCCACAATGATTTCCAAATGAAGCTCTCCCATACCCGCGATGATAGTCTCCCCTGTTTCTTGATCAGTTGTTACTTTGAAAGTTGGGTCTTCTTGAGCCAGACGATTGAGGGCCATACCCATTTTTTCTTGGTCAGCTTTTGTTTTTGGTTCGATACGTAGAGATATAACTGGTTCAGGGAAAACAATACGGTCAAGAATAATTGATTTTTCTTCATCACAGATAGTATCTGAAGTGATGGTATCTTTGAGTCCAACAGCGGCGGCTATCTCTCCAGCAAAAACTTGTTTCACTTCTTCTCTGTCGTTGGCGTGCATACGCAAAATACGTCCGATACGTTCTTTGTTGCGAGTACGAGGATTGTAGATATAACTTCCAGCAGTCAAAGTCCCAGAATAGACACGGAAGAAAATAATTTGTCCGACGAATGGATCAGTCGCCACCTTGAAAGCAAGGGCCGAAAAAGGCTCGGAGTCTGAGGCGTTTCGTACTATGACTTCTTCATTATTTGGATCAATACCAGTAACCGGAGGGATATCGAGTGGAGAAGGGAGATAGTCGACAACAGCGTCGAGCACGAGTTGGACTCCTTTATTTTTCAAAGCAGACCCAGCGAAGACTGGGAAGATTTCATTTGCGATCACAGCTTTACGCAAAGTCTTTTTTAAAACATCTAGATCTGGAACTATGCCTTCGAGATATTCAGTCATCATAGCTTCGTCTGTCTCGACTATTTTTTCTACAAGCTCATTGTGATATTTTTTAGCGTCTGCTAAAAGATTTTCTGGAATGTCTTTTTCAATAACTTTATTTCCCATTTCTCCTTCGAAATAAAAAGCCTTCATTCGTAAAAGATCTATAACTCCTATAAAATTTTCTTCAAGACCAATAGGGATTTGGACACGCACAGCTTTTTTACTCAAACGATCTAGGATAGTCGCGTATGAATGTTCAAAAGAAGCACCAGTACGATCGAGTTTGTTTACAAAACAGACACGAGGAACTTTGGCTTCATCAGCATAACGCCAGTTTGTTTCGGATTGAGGTTCTACTCCAGCTACACCATCAAAGACAACGACGGCTCCGTCGAGCACACGCAGAGAACGCTTGACCTCTACAGTGAAATCTATGTGTCCCGGTGTATCGATAATATTAAAACGATGCTTCTTGGTATTGTCAGTCTGTCCGTCTTTTATGGCATATGTCGGAGTCCAAAAACATGTCACCGCGGCAGAAGTGATGGTGATCCCTCTCTCTCGTTCTTGTTCCATCCAGTCTGTCGTAGTCTCTCCATCGTGTACTTCTCCGATCTTATGAGAAACTCCAGTATAAAAAAGCACCCGCTCAGTCGTAGTGGTCTTCCCCGCATCAATGTGGGCAATGATTCCAATATTTCGAACTTTTTCTAAAGGGTAATCTCGTTCCATAGTATTGTATTACCAAGCAAAGTGAGCGAAGGCTTTGTTGGCTTCGGCCATTTTATGAGTATCTTCTTTCTTTTTAATTGCAGAACCTTCATTTTTAGAAGCGAGAATTAATTCATCGGCGAGTTTGATATGCATTGGCTTTCCCTTGCCACCACGAGCAGCGTCTCGAATCCAACGCATAGCTAGAGCGATGCGCCGTTCAGCTCGAACTTCGACAGGCACCTGATAGTTTGCACCTCCGATACGCTTTGAACGAACTTCAGTCGAAGGACCAGCATTCTTTAAGGCTAGGTCGAAAACTTCTAGAGGGTTTGGATTGCCTGTCTTTTCTTTGATCAAGTTAAGGGCGTTGTACATAACCTTACGAGAAGTCTCTTTCTTTCCAGACCACATGATGTAGTTTATAAACTTCTCTAATTTTTGAGAGTTATATACAAAGTCTGGTTCTACTATATTTCGATTTTTTACTTTTCGTCTCATATTATTTTTTTAAATTTTTACTTTTTCTTATCTGTTTTTGGTTTTTTGTTTCCATACAATGATCGAGCTTGTCGTCTTTTCTCTACTCCCTGAGTATCGAGAACTCCACGGACTATGTGGTAACGAACTCCGATAAGATCTTTAACACGTCCTCCACGAAGCATAACCACTGAGTGTTCTTGTAAATTGTGTCCTTCACCTGGGATATAGGCGGTAACTTCCATTCCGTTTGTGAGACGTACACGAGCTATTTTTCGAAGAGCGGAGTTTGGTTTCTTTGGAGTGGTAGTGGAAACTTTAGTGCAAACACCACGCTTGAAAGGTGCAGGGAAAAATACTGGGCGATTCTTTAAAACGTTAAAACCACGGCCGAGAGCTACAGTCTTGTGTTTAGCGTGGACTTTGGTACGATTTTTCTTTATTAATTGATTGATTGTTGGCATGTATAATTGTTTATTGTTTATAGAACAAAATAGCCCCGATAAGGACTATTAGAACTATGGAAACAATATACTATTAAAAAATCTAAAAAGCAAGACCTGTGAGTGAGTGAAACAAAAACTGCAGTATTGGAAACAAAGTATGTGAAAAATAAACAATAAAGAGAATTAAAAATATAAATGAATACTTTTCGTATGTAGATATAATTCCATGCATAGATCGAGGCAAAAAAGAAAACAAAATCTTTGAGCCATCTAAGGGAGGAATAGGTATTAGATTAAATATGGCGAGGGCGAGGTTTACTATTACTATAAAAGAGAAGGCTTCATAAAAATTCTGAGAAAAATTATAACTCACGGAGAAACGAATAAAGAGCCCAAAGACTGTGGCGATAAGAAAGTTTGAAAGTACTCCCGCAGCTGCTACCCATATAGTCCCCCATTTTAAATCTCGCAAGTTGTTCGGATTATAAGGTACAGGCTTGGCCCAGCCGAAAAGAAATGGTGCTTTGATAACAACTAAAATCAACGGCAAGAGTATCGAGCCAAACATGTCAAGATGTTTCAGTGGGTTCAAGGTCAGCCTGCCTTCATTTCTGGCAGTATCATCTCCAAAATATTCCGCCATAAAACCGTGGGCAACTTCGTGGACGACCACAGACATGATGAGAATAACTATATAAAAAATTGTATCGATTGTTGGCATATTATTTCTTGAACTTGGGATTCTGTTGTTTGCATTATCTCAACTTTAATGATAGCATAAAACTCGTAATGAAAATATGTGCAATAACTAAAAAGACCTCAGTCGTCGGTGGCGGATATTCCAACCGTACTCGTGCGACCAAGTTCAATCCGACTGGAAAGCAAAGAAAATACTTAAACATTCAAAAAAAGAGTGTTTTTGTTCCTGAATTAAATAAAACTATCAAAGTCGAAGCATCCGTCCAAGGTTTCCGCACAATGAAAAAAAACGGCACCTACGCTACCCTCCTCAAAGCTGGACTAGTAAAAGCTAGATAAAAATTCACTAATCTGCAACACCGTTTGCTATATATTGCTTTATTAGTGATTGATATGGCATATCTAATTCATTGGCATGCTCTTTAACTCTATTCAGAAGATGGGATGGTAAACGCAATGAAATAGGCTGCGAAGATGGTTTAAGATTCGGGAAAGACGCTCTCTCAAAATCAGAAGATTTGAAATGTTTAGATAAGTCCGATTTTAGCCAAAAAGCTCTTTCTATTTTCTCATTCTTAAATTTTGGAATTTTAATTTTTTTCATATAATTTTTTCTCTTTTTTGTTCAAATCTCTTGCAGAAATAACTCGAATTAAGTTTTTTCTAATTGTAAATACTAGAAATAGAAGTCGCCGTCTTTTTGTCTCCCCTATTACAACACAGCGTTCTTCTTGTCCAGAATGTAAAACATCTTTTAATATTTTCTTGTTCTGATCAAAGAAAATCTCTTCACATTCTTCGTCTATCACATTATGGCTAATAAAATTCTTATTTTTATTGCCAATGTCCCATTCAAAACCAATAATTTTCTCAAACATCCTCATATTCATGACATTTCTATTGTAGCGTGTGGTATATACATCTGTCAAATGAGTTATCCACAGATGCACCATAAAGCAACGGGGCACCTACACTACCCTACTTGAAGCTGGACTAATCAAAACTTAATCAGAAATTAAGTCTTTACAGTTAGTTATAAATCTATCTATCAGTTGCTGGTAGGCTTCCAATCTAAGTTTTAGTTGCCTTACTACAGCGTCTTTCGCTGGATTATATAGATCAGACATATCTTTATATGCTTCCAATTCCTTCATTTCATTGTTGTAAGCCTCAACTGCTTCCTTAGAAGCGTTGTCTAATTGTGTTCGTAGTGTAACTAGTTGTTTTTCGAATTTGTTTTGCACACCCACATTAAGTCGTTTACTATATTCATCCACGAACAAATTCAATTTAGCTCTCATTGCATCAATGTCGCCTGGATTATAATTTTTTTGATTTGTAAAATTTAGATCTGATTCCATATAATTAATTATATCAAAAAAATTCTATTTTAGTCAATTTACGCAGGAACAAAAGTCAGAGCTGTGCCGGGTTTGCCGGAACGGCCGGTTCGGCCGATACGATGGACATAGGTTTCGTATGTTTGAGGTACATCGAAGTTGATTACATGAGTCACATCTGGAATATCTAGACCTCGAGCTGCTACGTCGGTAGCGATCAAGATATTTATTTGGTCGCGTTTAAATGAATCCAAGATGCGAATACGCTCACGGCTTCGCTTGTCACCATGAATAGCGCCAGCTTTTAAGCCTGCTCGCTTAAGATCTTTTTCTAATTCATCCACATGATGCTTTCTCTCACGAAAAATAAGAACTTTATCGGAGCCGTCTTTTTTTAAAACTTCGTGCAACTTTTCTAATCTTTCATCTGGACCTCTGTATCGAATAACATCTTGCTCAATATTTTTCGCTGTCTCACCTGAAACCACAGAAATGAATGCCGGATTTTTTAAATATTGTTCAGTTAATTTTTTAATTTCCGTAGACAAAGTCGCAGAGAAAAAGAGAGTTTGTTTTTCATTTGCGGTCTTGCCAAGAATAAAAATCATATCATCTTGAAATCCCATATCAAGCATTCTGTCTGCTTCGTCGAGCACTACAGAATGGCAAGTAGATAAATCTAAAACTTTTTTCTCTATTAAGTCGCGTAGTCGGCCCGGAGTACCAATCACAAATGAAACTCCCATTTTGATTTCGCGAATTTGTTTCATGATAGGTAGTCCACCAACACAAGGTGCAGAAAACATCCCGAAACCAAAAGCGAGTTTTTTAAATTCATCATCTATCTGCAATGCAAGTTCACGGGTCGGCGCCATAATGAGCACTGTTTCTCTTTTATTTTGTCCTTTAGTCTTAGCAATTTTTTCTATAAGTGGAAGCAAGAAAGCTGCTGTTTTTCCTGTACCAGTATTTGCCATACCGAAAACATCTCTACCTTCGAGTATAGTCGGAATAGATTGGTCTTGGATCGGACGAGGAAAAACATATCCGGCTTTAGCAATATTTTTATGCAATTGTTCATTGAAAGGAAAATCAATAAAAGTATGTTTGTTTATATATGGCTTCTCTTCGAGATGAACAGCTTTCTTTATAAATCGAGAAAAGTCTATTCGAGCACCTCTAGATCCACCACCGCCACTACTTTTCCTATTATTAAATCTAGGCCTAGAACTATTAAAACCCCCCACTCTATTACTATGAGCAGGCTTTCTAGAACTTCCACCTACAGCAGACTTAAATGGACTGCGAGCAGGAAAACGGCTAGCTACACCGAATTTCTTCGGACTTTTTGAGTGTTGTGTATACATATATTGGGTCACTCCCAATATTTAGGTTAAAGAGAATGATATATAAAGTATAGCATTTTGATGTTAATTTGTCAATGTTTTATTAAATTAAGAATAACAGGTATACTGAAAGGATGGAAGGCAAAACTAGTGGTAAACATGTAGATGAATTATATTTGAACTTATTAGAGCACATAATAAAGAATGGTGCGACTAAAACCGATCGCACAGGAACAGGTACAAAAAGCTTGCTTGGTTATCAAATGCGATTCAATCTCGCAGATGGCTTCCCCCTCCTTACCACCAAGAAAGTGCCAATCAAATCCATCATTCACGAACTTTTGTGGTTCATGCGTGGTGATACAAATTTAAAATATCTTGCAGATAATAACGTACATATCTGGGACGAATGGCCATATAAAGCATATTTGATTAGAAATAAAGTGCCTGTTCCGAAAACTGGCTCAGATGAATGGAATACTGGAATCAAAGAATTTATTGAAAAAATAAAATCGGATGAAAGTTTTGCAAAAGATTATGGTAATCTCGGACCAATATATGGATACCAGTGGAGAAATTGGCCCGCCCCAAATGGTGCTCACATAGACCAGCTTGCAAATGTCATAGAAGAAATAAAAAAAACTCCAGATTCTAGACGTTTAATAGTTTCCGCTTGGAATGTCGCCGATATAGACGAGATGGCAAAAGCCGGCCTACCTCCCTGTCATTGTTTCTTCCAATTTTATGTAGTAGATGGAAAACTTTCTTGTCAGCTATACCAAAGAAGTTGCGACACATTTTTAGGTGTTCCCTTCAACATTGCTTCCTATGCACTTTTCACCATGATCATTGCCCAAATTTGTGGACTTGAAGCAGGAGAGTTTGTTTGGACTGGTGGCGATGTTCATCTGTATCTCAACCACTTAGATCAAGTAAATATCCAGCTTGCTCGTCGAGATGATATTCGTCCAATGCCAAAGATGAAAATAAATCCAAATAAAATGAAATTGGAAGATTTTGTAATCGATGACTTTGAATTGGTTGGTTATAATCCTCATAAGAGCATCAAAGCTCCTATAGCGGTATAAAAAATCATGATTTCACTTATCGCTGCAATCGGAAAAAATAACGAACTCGGAAAAGGTAATGACCTGGTTTTTAAATTACCAGCTGATATGAAATATTTTCGTGACATCACACGAGGACACACAGTAATTATGGGGCGAAAAACTTTTGAATCCATTGGCAAAGCTCTTCCCGCTCGTAAGAATATAGTTATCACTCGAGATAAAACTTATCTACGCGATAGCCTGCCTGCGCAGACAGGCGTAGATGTAGTCCACTCGCTCGAAGAAGCCCTAGCAAAAACAAACAAAAAAGACGAGGCTTTTATTATTGGTGGCGCTGAAATATATAAACAAGCGATGAATTTTGCTGATAAATTATACATCACTCATGTGGGTGCCGAAGACAAAAACGCTGATGTATTTTTTCCAGAAATTATCCCGATAGTTTGGAATGAGATCTCCCACCTAGAACATAAAAAGGATTCTGAAAATCCTTTTAACTACACTTTTTCAATATACGAAAAATTTATCTGAATATTCTAGGGATCTTCGTCAGTCTTTATTCTCATCAAGACCTCTCTACCATCTAGACCTATAACTTTTTTATATTGACGCCTTTTATTTTTTTCTACTTTAGCTACGACTTCTTTACCTAAATCAAAACCAAGTATTTCTGAAATACCAAGTAGGTAGATAGCCACGTCAGCTAGTTCTTCGGCCACCCCTTCTTGGTTTTTATCATATTTTGAAAAAGCTTCAGAAAGTTCTTCATAAGCACGACAAAATTCTCGGGACACATCCGTGGTGTTAAATCCCTTTTCTATTTTATTCTGCATTACTTCTTTTTGTAATTGTTTTAGATCTATCATATTATTGGTCTTTGTAAGCTTGCACTTCTTTGTGAATAATTTCTAATTTGAGTCCGGCTTTTTTAAAAATTTCTTTAGTTTGTTTAGTTGCGTGATAATCTCTAAACGCCACTACCCTTTTTATCCCAGCATTGATAATCGTCTTTCCACAAGTATAGCAAGGGACCATTTTACAATATATGGTCGCTCCATCTACAGCCACACCAAAGCGGGCAGCATTAGCAATGACATTTAATTCCGCATGGGCTGTACGCAAACAATGTCGAGAAACTGTACCGTCTTCTCGAGTAACTGTGTGCATATCGTGTCCAACTTCATCGCAGTGGGGTAAACCGATAGGTGAACCAACATATCCAGTAGCTAAAATCCTTTTGTCTTTAACCAAAATCGAGCCAGAACGCCCACGATCACAAGTTCCACGAGCACCAACCATATCTATCATACTAACAAAATATTCATCCCAAGAAGGACGCTTAGACTTAACAACTTTTTGGCTAGATTTTTTCACCACTTAAATATACCCCTCTTAATCTTTTTTGCCAAGGCCGCACACATACTTAAAAGATATTGAGTACAATGTGCCGAAGGCACGTCTTTTAAGTATGTGTGCGGCCAAGGGCTTTTAGGACTTTCAAATACATAGCTTCGACAATCTTTTTTTGCTTAGCGCCTGTGGTCACGTAGTGATCGAGACCTGGGGCAGCGTTGATTTCAATAATAAAATAACTGCAGTGTTTAACATCCTGAGCTATGTCCCCTTTTGTGACCATGATATCCACTCCAGCAATCCGCAGACCCATATCCCGAGTAAGATTTACAGCAATTCTTTTGAAACTTTCGTGAATCGTATTTGTGACATCCACAGAATCTCCACCCGTTGAAAGATTCGCATTGTCTAATAGAAATATCTTTTGATCTTTTGATAAAATACTTCTGAAAGCAAAACCTTGTCTCTTTAATTTTAAAATAATTCTTTTATCAGAAAAATTTATTTTTGTATCTCGTTCATTTTTTATAAAACCTTTTTGCTTTTGTTTCAAAAGTGAGATGACAGAACTTTTTCCATCCCCCATAACAGACAAGGCTATTCGTTCATACGCAGAAATAATTTCATCATCAAGCACTACAATTCTATAATCTTTGCCAGGCAAGTATTTTTCTATAATTGCTATTTTGTCATCTTTGAAAACTTCAGCGACGGCTTTTTTGAGTTCTTTTATATTCTCCACAACACACACCCCATACCCCTGACTTCCACTGTTTGGTTTAATAATCAAAGGATATTTGAGCTTTTCAGCATATTTTATTCCTTGTAAAATTGTATTCTTACTTTTTATAGCTTTCGCCCATCTATCTGAAAAGATAGTTTGCCCTCTAGCCACGGGATAACCTCTTTGCTCCATGAAAAACTTTGCATAATCTTTATCTTTAGCAATATCAGACGAGGCTATATGGTTTAGATCGAGAGAATACATCCGCACCGAACGTACCACTCCATTTTTATAAATTATTTGTGCAGCTATCCCCCACTCTGGTTCAATGACAACCTTGGCCCCAATTTTTGGTCCAAGTTTTTTAATTAAATTTGTTAAATAAGGGAGCATATATATCTTCTTTTAAATTTATTTTACAAATATCTATCCATACAACTCTGGGTGTGTCCCTATGTCTGTAAAAATTACTGTATTTTCATCTATGTTATAGAAGGTAATTCTATAATTTCCAGTGACATTAAAACTTCTTTCGTCGCCAAGTTCTCCATGTAATTTATGATTATCTAGTAAAGTATTAAATTGGTCTTCCATAAAAAGCTTAATTCTTTCTATTGCTTTTCTTTGTATATATTTATCTTTCTTTTTAAAAGATTTTTTGTATTTTTTACTAATTAATATATCAATCATAAAAACAGGAGGTGCTTTTCTAATTCTTCATGAGTTCTATAAACTTTCATTTTACCGGTTGCATATTCCTTGCGTGCTTCTCTAAATGACTCTCGCAACCGAGCATTGGGTATTTCGGGAGTAGTAAATTCTATTCTTTTTTCAAGAATTAACCTTTTTAAATAAGCATTAAGCGCAATAGAAAAATTAAGTCCCATGGAGTCTAGGACGGCTCTAGCTTCTTTCTTTAATTTAGCGTCAGTATTAAAATTTATAACTGCATTTGCCATGTATATAATATATACCTAACATATATATCTGTCAACAAGAAGTCTTAAAAAAATTATTTATTCTTCCACCAGCTTTTAAATTTCATTTTTTAATTTTCTTTATTTTATTAATATTATTAAATAAGGGAGCATAGATATCTTCTTTTAAATTTATTTTTAATTCTTTTTCATTTAC
>CALRDL010000013.1 GCA_943354905.1 Candidatus Nomurabacteria bacterium | reverse complement strand
GGTGGTATTTTAATACCATATTATCAACCCATTTTTCTTTTAATTACGTGGTAAATTTCTCCTCCAATACAAACTCTTGCATTACATAGCATAATTTTATTTTATAATGCTATATTTTTGAAAACAATGGTGGCTGTCCCCTTTAAATCTTAAACCTTTACGAATGATATATTTTTTAATCTTTTCTTTTTAATATTTTTCTGATGACTCGAAATATTATATAAACTGAAATTAAAACAAGAAGATATATAATCAGAGGATATTGTAGAACTAGGGCTAGTAATGATAAAATCGCCAGTTTGGTATACAGCCATATTTTATCCGGAGAAGGAACATCAGTCGGAATACTGGTAATAAAAAAATTATCAGACACAAAAGTACCATTAGCAGTTTTAGTTGTTGGCTTTTCACTCCCTGAAGGTGAAATCTTTTTTTCATTTGATACAAGTGGTTGAGAAAATACAAATGTCGCTGTGCCCATGTCGGTCAGGATATTTTTATTGTCACTGTTTAAAATAGTCGAACCGTCATTAACCTTGACTGTTGCTTGGCCCTGCTTTAAACCAATAAAGGTGATGACTCCTAAAGTCACTGGTGAAAGCGTGCCACTTGGATAACCACCCGTTTTAATCATGATTCCTTGCTCATTATCTATCTTATTATATCCTGGTTGGTTAAGCGGTGTCCATGCATCATTAAAGGTAAATGATGTAATGCGCAGTAAATCTACCGGATACGACAAAGCAGCTTTGACTGTGAACATACGATCTCCCTCTGGATCGACAACCACATTGATTTTAAAAGTTTTTCCAGCTACAACATTTTTCACTTGAGAAGAAAGATCAATTGAAGCAGCCTTCGCCGGGGATGGCGCGAAAGTAAAAAATACAACGAGGCTCAATGTAATTAAATATAGAGAAAACTTTTTTATTCTGTTCATTATGACCAGTATATCATTAAAATATTAAAATCAACGAGGTCAACAATTTCATCTTGATTGTAGTCTGCAATATTTGTACCAATCTTCCCCCAATTAATCATTAACGCATTAAAGTCAGCCAAACCGACAAGTCCATCACGATCAGCGTCTATTTTTTTATGCATCTCGTCGATATTCTTGATGTCCGACTTGATTTTTCGGCGTTGTGCGTCTACTATTTGTAATAAATTTTGTGTATAACCATCAGCAGTATTTAAAATAGTAGTGTCACTTCCATTACCTCCCCCGCCCCCGCCTGTCGCAGTTGATAAAACTACTGGGATTGCTGACACCACTACTGGTACTACTAGTGGTGCTGCGCTATATGGAACGAACTTATCAATAACATTCACCATACCTTCTACCACCGTTGATGAAATTTTACTGACAGTTTGTATTACTATTTCAGCTGGAGACAGCTCAATTTTTGGCTGAGGTGGCAGGGGTATATTCTCAGTAAAAATTATCTCAGATTTAGATTCACTAGCCAACACTTCAATTTTTTGTAAGGGCTTACCTGCTTCAGCTCGCTTCGCTTCCACAATTTTTGCAGAAATCACATGATTGCCATAAGTTACATTCCAATCAATCCAAGTCTCAATCAGGCGGTCATTCAAAGCAGAGAAATTTGCTTTACCAATAGATGTATTATTATCAAAAAATTCTACTGTTCCAATAATATCACCTTCGGAACGATTTTGAAAAGCGGTGTAGATTCGAATCGTCTCACCGTTAAAAAATGGCACTTTAGAGTACCAAACACCACTAACAAATCCAGCATTATAAGGTGGAGTATTGGCCTCCACAATTGTGGGAATTAAAATGAAAAAAAGAAGGAAAGTGAATAAGAGATTATTTTTCATTAATATGTTGATATATTTAATATTCTTTGTTTTTTATTAATCGCTCGAGGAATTCTTTTGGGAATATAAACAACAAAATCCGTCAACACGGATAGTGACAAGCTTCTTGTTTTTACTAGTATAATAATTAGCGTTTTTACAGGTAACGCATTTCAACCTCAAAAGTCTATCTTATGATATATTTTATATTATATTAAAAAACCTTAAAATGCAACCTATTGTACAACTCTAGGTAAAAGAGAATTTATACGTGTTGTTATCTCATAATTTATCGTCTTTATTCTGAAAGCGAGCATTTGGTTTGAGAATTATTTTATTTTTATACAGATCCTTCATGTGTTCCGATGGCCACAATCCATAAACTCCAATACCGAGACGAACAATATGCACTTCTTGAATAATATTTTCAATCTCAGCTATAGCGTAGATGTGGAAAAGTTGTTGCTTGGCTAAACTTTTTAAAGATTTTATATTATGAATTAAGTTATCTTTAAATAATTCAATATAAGAAAAAGGTAAATTTTTCTGCATCAGTATCCTTTATTTTTGATAATTCTTTCCAAAAATTCTTTAGGGTAGATAGGTGGATTCTCAGCTAAGGCTTGATGATATATCACAGTCGAAGGAGTTAGGCCGGGCAAAGTGTTTATTTCAATAACTAGGATATTTCCAGTTTTTACATGCACGAAAATATCTATTCGAGCATATCCTCGAATTTCTAGAAGTTTTGCGACTTTTTCTATTAGAAATTTTACTTTATGCAGACTTTTAGGAGAAATAATTTCTTTTGGTGGTGGAGTAATGTTTACCCCGGTTCCACCTTGGAATTTTTCTTCGACAGAAAGTATAGTCATCTCAGCGACAGTGATGGATGGATTTAGAGCTCGAATTTTTCCCCGCTCTTCTATAACCCCGACAGTCATCTCGACATATCCGCTCTTTCTCGTATGAGTGATATGCCCTCCACTCGTTTTCAATTTATCTGTCTCAATAAAGGATTCAAAAATAATATCTTGAACTTCACCTTCTGGCATATCAACACTATTGATTTGATTTGTAAAAGTATGTGGCTCTACAATCAATACTTTATTTTTTATAGCAGAAATATAAATAGATAAATCTTTTTGATTAAAAAGTCTGACCACCCCAGCCGAGCATCCGTCCCCTCTGGGCTTAGCTATGATTGTCTTGGTACCTAATCTATTTATGAGCATATCCCAATCTGCTTCTTTGATATTATCATCAATGTTTTTAGGAACATTCCGGATTTTAAACAATGAATGCTTGGCTACACTGACTCCTTTAATATCAGCCTTTTCTATTATCTCATTTGTTTCCCATTTATCCATACAAAGTCTGGAAACTAAGCTACTGGAGCCATTAAATTTTATTTTTTTATCTTCAAGAATTTTTTGAATTGTTCCATCTTCACCAAAACCTCCGTGAAGAGCAAGGAAAATAAATTTGTATTTCTTAAATAAATGGGCGAGTTCATATTTTTTTGGCATAAAAAATTCCTCTGTAGTATTTCCGTGTTCGAGATGGAGTTTGATTCTAACTTTCTCAACAAGAAAAGAAAGTCTTTCTGAATCTTTTTTAAAATTAAGAGCATTCTCAATTATTTCCTCGACTGTGTGATTTAGAATATATGAATATGGCAATTCCCAGACTTCTTTATCTTTGCCGAGTAAAAATGGCGACGGTTTATAGATTTTTGAACCTCGCAATTTTAACCAGACATTTGTACCACTCATAAGCGAGACTTGTTTTTCGGCTGTTTCTCCACCAAAAAATACAGCGACTGGTTTGCGTTTATCTTTAATATTCACTCTTTTATCCTGTACTAAATTTTTATTATCTTTATCTTCTCGCAAAAGTGCGTTATTGATAATAAAACGAAATAGATCAGAGTGAGAGAATCCTATACGTGAACTTTGCTGGAATAGAAAACTATTTTGTTCCATACCTGAAATTGGATTAAAGTCTGAAAACCAAATATTGCCATCCGACATCAAGAATCCATCAAATCTTGCAAAATCTTTCATTTTAAAAATAGAAAATAATTGCTCTGCTTCTATTTGAATTTTTTCTATTATCTCATTACTAAATCTCGGTGGACAATGATAAGTAACTTGCCTAGTCGGTAAATATTTTTTACGAAAATCAAAAAACTGGTTTTCATTGTAATCAACTTCAATCTCAGATGGTATTAGAGCCACTGGGTTTCCAAATTTATTTTGAAGAATTATCACTGTAAATTCTTTACCAACAGCAAATGGCTCGATGACAACTCGAGTATCTATACGCCTACTAAATAGGCTTGCGACACTTTCGAATGCTTCATTTATTTTATTCACTGAAAAAACACCTATGCTCGACCCTCCAGAAGCTGGTTTGACTATGGCTCGAGTTATTTTCATTTTCGTCCAAAATTCTTTTATTTTATATTCCAACTCTTTTTTGGTGTCGGTAATTTTTAAAACTATAGACTCTGGTGCATAAAATCCAAGCCCGCGAATGTATTCATTTGCTTTAAATTTATCAAAAGCCATTTTGCAAGATTGGGAAGAAGAACCCACGAAAGGAATTTTATTTTTCTCCAAGAAACTCTGAATCTCTCCGTCTTCACCGAAAGACCCGTGCATACATGGGAAAACTAAATCCACTTCTCTTAAAATTTTTATAAGCGAAATAGCAGACAATTCTTTGCCAGATTTTTTTAATTTAAAATCAAAATCACTAGGAGTGTTAGAATAAAGTTGAGCAGTAGAAATTTTGTAGGGTTTCTTGTGTTCATTGAAATAAATAGGAATAATGTCAACATCTTGACTCCCGAGATGGTCTAGAACACTACGAGCAGAATTCATTGATATACCACGTTCGAGAGAAGGCCCACCACAAAATACAGCAACACTAATATTATTTTGTTTTGTTATAGACTTATTTATTTTCTTATTTTTTTGTTCTTTTTTCATATTTCTTTACAAAAAAATATCTCTAAAACATCCTTATATTATAAGAATAAAAAGGGAAAGTCAAAAAATACTGGGGATAACTAAGTTTTATTTACAAATAACATTCTACCCCGAAGACTTTCTTCGGGGTTAATAGAATAATTTAGCTATATCTTTATAAGTAACCACCAACATTAAAAGTATGAGGACAGCGAAACCGGAAATGTTGGCATAATTTACAAATTTTTGATTCATACGGGAACCTTTTATTTTTTCTATTAATAAGAAAAATAGTCTTCCCCCATCGAGGGCTGGAAATGGCAAGAGGTTTATGATAGCTAGACTGATAGATATACGTCCAGCAAAAGACAAAAGATGTACGAAACCAAACTGATAGGCATCTCCAACCATGCCAACCATGCCAACAGGACCAGCCACTCCAGCAAAACTGCCATTACCTTGCACAGCATCACTGATAAGCCCATAGAGTCCTAGGGTTGTAGTTTTCAACACATATAATGAAAACCCCATACCCTTATATAAAGCAGAAAAAAATGATAATTTGGCTATACCTCTCTGATCCATAGAAATACCAAGTGATTTACCATTAGAACTTTCAGAAAGAAAAACATCTGTGTAATTTATCTCTATATTTTCACCTCTCATGTAACCAATATTTACTTCTGTATTTTGTTTGGCCATTATGAAAGATTTAATAATTTCTGGACTTATGTATGTGGTCTGATTATTTCCAGATTTAATGGAAACTATTTTATCGCCAGACTTGAGTCCAGCATTTTCGGCTGGAGATTTTGGAATCACTGAAACGACTATTGTATGCACATTTTTAATTATACTAGGATCTATTTTACTATTGATAGAAGTAGGGAAACCAGACATAAGCCCAATAGAAAATAAAATCCAAGCCAAAATAAAATTCATAAAAACTCCTGCAAAAAGAACTATGGCTTGCTGCCAAGCTGGTTTATTGTAAAATTTTCTATCTTCATCAGGGTCAACTTTATTTTCTCCTGTCTGCCCTGCATGCGCAGGCATGGCAGACAGGTCATCCGGGTTTTCCCCGAAAATTTTCACAAATCCACCAATCGGAAGTAGATTGAAAGTATATTCGGTTTCTCCTTTTTTAATACCAAATAATTTTGGCGGAAAACCGAAGCCAAATTCATCTACCCTAATTCCAAACTTTTTTGCACTATAAAAATGCCCAAACTCATGGACGAGAACAAGCACTAAAAGTATAATTATGAAAATCAGTATGCTCAATTGTTAATTCGTAATTGTTAATTCGTAATTTACTTTACCCCATTACTTCACTCTCTTTCTTTTCAAAATTTGCTTCTAAATTTGCATTAACCTCATCGATCAATTTCTGCAATTCATCCTTGGCTCTAAATTTTTCATCTTCGGTCAATTCCCCTTCCTTTTCTTTTTCTTCTACATCTTTCCAAATTCTTTCTCGTTCACGACGAACTGCGATCCGACTTTCTTCTAATTTTTCTTTGAGAATTTTTACCAAAGTTTGTCTGGACTCTGTAGTTAATTGTGGAAAGATAACTCGAATACCCATATCATCTGTGGCAAGTGAAAGGCCAAGATTTGAAGATTGGATCGCCTTTTCTATCTCTTTTATCTGACTTTTATCGAAAGGGGCTATGCGTAGAGTCTTTGGACCTTCTATTCCTATAGTAGCCACGTTTTTAAGTGGCATTCTTTGACCATATGAGTCCACAGATACCCCATCTAGCACCATAGGTGAAGCTCGTCCGATATTGAGCTGGCTGTATTCTTTACCTAAAAATTCTTCGACTTTCTTTAATTCATTTTTAAAATTTGAAAAATTGTATTGCATAAACTAATTATATCATAAAACTCTAATTTTTAAAATCTGGCACTACTAATGCGACTGATTCCAAGAGCGTCTTTGCTGAACTTCCTGGAATACGCAAGACTTCCCGAACTTTGAAAATATGCTCAAAAACATCTGTATTCGTGTCAAGGGGCATCCTTGACATAACGGTTTTGTGTAAAGATTCTTCAAGAGAGTTTAAGAATTTCATAGCTTTACTTCGTGTGGAATTTAATACGACGGACTCTTCTTCATCTTCTTCTATTTCAGCTAATAATTCTTTGATAAAATCAAGTCTAGTCTTCAAAGGCATAGCTAAAAATTTTTTTGCTTCATCTACACTTTCTGCTATGTCCCCGCCTGCGCGGGCAGGTTGCCTTGCAGAAATAAAATAAAATCTAGAAACAAAAGTTTTAAGTAAAGAATTTATATCTGGAGTTGTAATAAAGAAATGTGTGCTCTCTATCGGTTCTTCGAGTACTTTAAGCAAACTATTTTGGGCTTCGAGCAGGAAACTATTCGCTGATATTATAAATATTTTTTTATCGGCCGAGATCCCTTTTTCCGAAGCAAAAGATTTTAAATTCCTGGCATCATTTATTTTAAAAGAATCAAGAGAGAGATGAATAACATCAGGGTTATTGTTTATTTTGATTCCCAGACTTTCAACAAATTTCAAAACCTCTGACACAATTTTATCTCTATCACCCTCTATCAAATACGCATGATGCAGATTATCTTTATCTAAATGTTTTTGAATCATAAGCTTTAGGCTATTACTTCTTACTTAAAACTGTTTTTTTATATACATCCAGATGGTCGAGGGCTATACCTGTACCTTTGACAACACAAAACAGCGCATCTTCGGCCAGAGTAGCCTTCACTCCAGTTTTTCTATAAACCAAATCAGCAAGATTGCGAAGTTGGGATGATCCCCCAGTCATGATTATACCTTGATCAATAATATCAGAAGCGAGTTCTGGTGGAGTCTCTTGGAGAACGTCTTTGATCGCTTTTATAATTTGTTTTAATTCTCCGTCGATAGCTTTGACTATTTCATTGGTAGAAACTCGAGCTGATCTCGGAAGTCCTTGGATAAAATCTCTACCCTTGATAGTCACACTGAGTTCTTCTTCGAGTGGAATAGCAGCACCGATTTTTATTTTCACTTCCTCAGCAGTCCGGTCACCTATCGCCAAGTTAAAAGTTTTTTTAATATAATCTGCGATAGCGGCATCTATTTTATTTCCAGCGCATTTTACAGAAGTCGAAGCCACAATACCTCCGAGAGATATGACAGCTACGTCTGTAGTTCCACCCCCGATATCTACAACCATATGACCTTTGGATTCATAAATAGGGATTCCAGCACCAATAGCTGCCAAGATAGGCTCTTTGACCACATACGCATTCTTTGCACCAGCTCGTATTGTTGCTTCGATGACTGCGCGTCTCTCAGTACTAGTCACTCCTGCCGGAACAGAGATCATGACATCTGGTTTAAAAAAATTAAAACGGCCTAAAGCTTTATTTATAAAATAATGCAACATTGCTTCGGTCACTCTATAGTCTGCTATTACTCCATCTTTCATTGGGCAATAAGTGATGATGGATTCTGGAGTTTTACCGATCATGTCTTTAGCTTCAAAACCGATAGCTAGGATTTTATTTCCTTGTTCTGAAACTGCTACCACAGAAGGTTCATTTAAAATTATTCCTTTGCCGGGTAAAAAGACTAGAGTATTTGCAGTCCCCAAATCTATTCCCAATTTTTTTGAAAAAATACCCATAAAAGGAATATAGCACATCTATGCTAAAATATAAAATATGAAAATAGTTACCGTAATTCCATTAAAAATGGGTATTTTCAGGGAGGATTTGACCTATTTTACCACCAAGGACATTCTTGTCGGTAGTGTAGTGACTGTGTCAATTCGCACCAAAAAAGTACTGGGTTTAGTATCTTCGGTAGAAGAAGTGGCAGATGCCAAAATAAATATAAAAGACATGAATTTTAATTTAAAAAAAATTATTGAGGTAAAAGAGCATTCGATTTTTAGATCAGAATATTTAGAATCAGCCCTAGAAGCTAGTAGGTATTTCTTGACGAATAAAAACGACACAATCACAGCTCTCATCCCAGCCATCCTTCGAGAAAAATACGACATCATTAGTATGATAGACATAGTTGAAAATAATGTAAGTGGTTTAAATAATAAAGAATTAAAAAATGAAAAATTATTTCTACAAGCACCCCTTGAAGACAGAATAACTTCATACAAAACTCTAATACGTGAAAGTTTTGCTTTAAAAAAATCCGTCTTTATTGTTTTACCAACAGAAAACGATATTAAAAATTTGGAGCAAGTTCTATCTCGTGGTATAGAAAAATTCACCTTCACGATATATGGAACATTAACTTCGAAAAAATCTATGGAAAAAATAGAAGGGCTCTTGTCGACAGAGCACCCTATCCTCATTCTTGGCACAGCTCCGTACCTAGCTTTACCTCGAGCTGATATAGCTACGATAATCCTCGAACATGAAAGTTCAAGTAGTTATAAAACTTTTAACAAACCAAATATTGATCTACGTGTGTTTGTTGAAATCTATGCTTCCCGAATAAATGCAAAACTCATACTCAGTGACACCTTGCTACGTTTTGAGACGATTGCTCGAGGTGATAAATCAAATGAAGTTGATAATATCTCAGCATTATCACCTATAACTTTCAGGATAAATTTCGATGGCAAAATAGAGACCTTGAATAAAGAAGAGAAATTTAAAATCTTACAAGATGAAAGTATTAAAGAAATGGAGAATACTATTGCTCACAAAAAAAGCGTATTCATTTTCTCTCTAAGAAAAGGACTCGCCACCACCACTGTCTGCAACGATTGTGGTAATACAGTTAATTGCGATCAATGTCTCGCTCCTGTGGTATTGTATCTTTCTAAAGATGGTAAAAAAAGAATTTTTAGTTGTAATCGTTGTAAAAAAGAAATTGATCCAGAAACTAAATGCACAAATTGTAATAGTTGGAACCTATCTCCACTAGGTATCGGCACTGATACAGTCTACGAAGAAATAAAAAGAATTTTTGGAAAAGAGAATCACGTCGAAGAACTGGCAGGAAATATTCAAATATTAAAAATTGATAAAGAATCAGCCAAGAATAAACAAGGAGCAGAAAAGATCATCGCAGATTTTGAAGAAAACACAGGATCGATATTGGTAGGTACAGAGATGGCATTATTCTATTTAAAAAATAAAATACCATTATCTATAATAGCTTCTTTCAATTCACTTTGGAGCATTCCAAGTTATAAAATAAGCGAGAAAATAATTCAGATATTGATCTCTATTATCAGCCGAACAAGTGAAAAACTCGTCATCCAAACAAATAATGATCAAGATAGTGCAATCTTAGCTTTCAAAAACAACAATCTGCTAGCGTTCATCCGTGGAGAATTAAAAGAAAGAGAAAGTCTAGGCTATCCTCCTTATAAACGTTTTATTAAAATATCTTTTCTTGGGGACAAAAAAGAAACCGAGGAAGTAAGAATTTTTTTGAAAGAAAATCTGAAAGCATATAACCCAGAAATATTTAGTGGCTTCGTCGAGAAGCTAAAAGAAAAATACCTAACAAATGTTTTGTTGCGTTTAGATCCAAAAGATTGGTCATTAAAAGAACTAATCCCAAATTCAAAAATAGAAGAAAAACTCTACGAAAAACTCTCGTCTCTACCTAAAGAATTTAATATAACTGTTGATCCTGAGGATTTGTTGTAAGTGGTATATACCACATTTATGCGACTATTACTGTAAATTCTCCTCTCTGTTTTTCTTTATTTTTAATAAAATATTCCAAAACTTCGGGAGGTGTCCCAGAAACAAATTCTTCGTAAATCTTTGTTAATTCGCGAGCCACGCAGACTTTTTTCTGATTCTCTTTAGGGCAAAATTTTACTAGAGATTCTAAAGTCTTTATTATTCGGTGTGGGGATTCATAAAAAACCATAGTACGCTTGGATTCAGCTATTTCTTTAAACAAAGTCTCTCGGCCCTTTTTGTGTGGCAAAAAACCTAAAAAAGTGAATTCATGAGTAGGAAGCCCAGAAGCCGAAAGTGCCGTAATTACAGCCGAAGGACCAGGTATAGGAATCACATCCACACTATCGTATAGATTGTCTAGCGTTAGGTCTTGCCTAACGCTAAATTTTTCTTTAATTTGTGACACGAGCATTGCTCCAGGATCAGAAATTCCGGGAGTTCCAGCATCTGAGACTAGAGCTAAGTCTTTACCTGCTTCTAGAAGCTCTAAAATTTTATCTAATTTGTTATTTTGTCTGGAGTTTTTGGAATTTTTTCCGACGATATCGTCGGATGGGTAACTCATCGTCGGTTTATTTATTTCATATTTATTTAAAAGTTTTTTAGTAACCCGAGTGTCTTCGCATAAAATCAAATCCACATTTTTAAGTGTCTCAATAGCCCTGAGAGTTATATCCCCCATGTTCCCTATCGGCGTCGCCACAACATAAAATTTTGACATATACTAATTATAGATACTATGATCTCCGATAGCCAATAAAACCATTTCTTTTTTAGATTCATATTCAAATACAATACGTACTTTGTAATTTACAGAAAAACTCCATTTGTCTTTCATTTGCCCATGAAGTTTGTGAATTCTAAGCACGGGATCGTTTGAGTGCTTTTTGAGAAGATCTATTTTATACAAAACTTCATCAACTAGATTTTTTTCTAGTTTATTCATTTGTTTAATAAATGATGGTTTAAACGATACTTGCATCATTTTTTTTTATTTAATTTTTTTCATTAAATCTTTTAGATCTCCACGAAGAATGGGTTCTCTTACAGCACGAAGAACAGCTTCGACTGCTTCTTCTTCTGAAAGACGCTCTAAAGCCCTCCGCATAACTGCGGCTCTATTACTCGCAACCCCGGACTTTACTAAATAATCTAAGGATAATTCTAATTTTGAATTTAAAGGCACGGATATTGTAGACATATGATTATATAATATTAAATTATAATACTATTATGTAGTATATACCTCTCCAATAAATAGTCAAATTATTGTATTAGCTATCCATATATTTCCTATCGGCGTCGCGACAACGTAAAATTTTGACATTTTATTTTATAATTTCTAATCTAAAAACTTTCTCGCCTTTATAAACAACATCATTCTCTTCCTCATTTATTTCTGTAAAATTTATATTCCCAGCACCAATACTAGACAATATTTCTCTGTAAGAATAAACCTTACTCTCAGGTATTGGGTAAATAATAGCCTTTCCATCACTCTTAAGTAAATCTAAAATTTCTTTAAAGAATCTACTTGCAACGTCAATCAAATCAATTTCAGGAAAATGGACAGGTAAACTATATAAGGCAGTTGCAACATCCATGGAATCATTTTTTATTGGCAAACCATCTTTATTATCTGAAAATCTAGAAACTTTTGCTGCTATTGGAAAAACATTGGGATGTTTATAATTGGCTCTCATTTTTCCCGAGTATTCATGTGAAAAGTGTGGTGAGATAGTAAAAACTTTAGCACCTATATCTGCAACAGCTTTCTCAAATAATCCAGTATCCCCAGAGCCAATATTTAAAATATTTTTACCAGAAAAATCTCTAATTACTATTCCTAAAAAATGTTCATACAAAGCAACACCTCGTTCTCGGGTCTGAGGTGCAAATACTTTCCTATCTCTAATTCTAGTTAAAAAAGATTTTTGTTCCATCTTATTTTCTATATTTTCTTACCCTCCACTTATCTGCTATTTTTACCCGAGTGAGAGAGCGTTCGAGTTCGGCTTTAAAATGTTCGAAGTCTACACTTTGGTTGTTGATCATTTGCTGTCGCATTTCTTCAGCTTTTTCTTTTGCCTCTTTTATTTTCTCTTCAGACAAATTGGAAACATGTTCCGCGAAATCAGCCAAGATCGCGACTTCGGTTATGCCTTCTTCATTTTTCTTTACTTCCAAAAATCCTCCGACTACCGCAAAAGGAATATCTTCACCTTTTTCTACGGCTACTATGTCACCCGAAGCCACTTCAGTGATGAGAGGTATGTGATCTGATAAAATTGTAATCTCACCTAGAATCGTCGGAATACTAACCTGATCTACAAGTTCATCTAAGACTAAACTCTCTGGGGTAACTATTCTTAATTTTAATTGTTTACTCATATATTTTCTCCGAATTTTTTCTCCTCAAGGTCTTGCCTTAAAAATTCCAAGGCAAGACCTTTTCCTAAAAAATTTTACAATGCACCTTTCATATAAAAATCTCCTTCTGGTTTACTATCGTGTTTACCCTCGAGAATTTCTTTGAAAGAACGGATTGTTTCTGTTAGTGGCACATACTCACCTTTTGTTCCTGTAAATTGTTCAGCCACAAAGAAAGGTTGAGATAAGAATTTCTGGATCTTGCGAGCTCGAGATACGAGTTCCTTATCAGCTTCGGAAAGTTCTTCCATACCCAAGATGGCGATGATGTCCTGTAAATCTTTATAACGTTGCAAAACTCTTTGCACTTCACGAGCGGTGTTGTAGTGATCTTCGCCTACAATATTCGGATCCAAAATTGTCGAAGAAGAATCGAGTGGGTCCACAGCTGGATAAATACCTATTTCAGAAAGCGAGCGATTCAAAACCACAGTCGAGTCCAAGTGGGCAAAAGTTGTGGCTGGAGCTGGATCAGTCAAGTCATCAGCCGGCACATAGACAGCTTGCACAGAAGTGACTGAGCCTTTGTCGGTCGAAGTGATGCGTTCTTGCATATTTCCCATTTCAGATGCCAAAGTTGGTTGATACCCAACTGCCGAAGGAATACGCCCGAGCAAAGCCGAAACTTCAGAACCGGCCTGAGTAAAACGAAAAATGTTGTCTATGAAAAGAAGAACATCTTTCCCTTCAGTATCACGAAAATATTCGGCCATTGTGAGAGCTGAGAGAGCGACGCGTAGACGAGCACCTGGCGGTTCATTCATTTGTCCGAAGACCATGGCAACTTTCGGAAGAACTCCGGATTCTTTCATTTCGTGGTACAAGTCATTACCTTCACGAGTACGTTCTCCAACTCCAGCAAAAACAGAATATCCTCCGTGGTTCGAAGCGATATTATGAATGAGCTCTTGTATGACAACAGTCTTACCAACTCCAGCACCTCCGAAAAGTCCCACCTTTCCTCCTTTCAAAACAGGACAGATAAGGTCAATAACTTTAATACCAGTTTCAAGAATTTCTACTTTTGTGGCTTGTTTGACATATTCTGGAGCTTGACGATGGATTGGTAAACGTAGACTTTCCCCTGAAGGAGAAGGGAGATCATCTATCGCCTCTCCGAGAACATTAAAAATACGTCCGAGAGTAATAGGACCGACAGGTACAGAGATCGGACCTCCTGTATTCACCACTTCCATTCCGCGCGAAAGTCCGTCAGTCGTATCCATGGCCACTGTTCGAACAACACCTCTTCCTAAATGTTGTTCCACCTCGAGAACTATTTTCTTCGCCACCTGTCCTGAGCTTGTCGAAGGATTTATTACTTCAAGTGCAGAATAAATATCTGGCAAACTTAGATTTTCATTACCAAAATCTACGTCTACGACCGGTCCGATTATTTTTTTGATTTTACCTGTTGTCATATATTTGATTTTGCTAAATCATGTCGCGAAAGTCAATTGAATCGCGACGCTATTTATAATATTTATAATTGGCTCCTCAAGGTCTTGCCTTGGAATCCCTTAAGGCAAGACCTTTTCCCGCCTAGCTCACACTCGCCATACCTGCACTTATTTCTGATATTTCTCTGGTAATATTCGACTGTCTGGCTTTGTTGAATACTAGAGTCAAATCATCCATCATCTCAGAAGAGGCATCAGAAGCATTTTTCATAGCCAGCATTCGACTGGATTGTTCGGAAGCATTCGATTCGAGAATCATCTGGTATATCTGCATTTTAGTCAATTTTTCGGCTAGTGTTTTGATGAATTTATTTTTATCTCCTTCAAATAAATAATCTGTTCCCCTTGATAAGGGGGATATGGGGGTTGAATCTGAATGCAACCCCTCCTCAGTCCTCCCCTTGTCAGGGAAGGAAATTAATTCTTTGAGTTCAGTCTTCGATATCGGCAAGACTTGTTTGATATTTGGTCTTTGAGTCAGAGCTGATACAAAGTCTGTATAAGCGACGAAAACTTTATCATAATTCCCTGAATTATATTCATTTATAATCATATCAGAAATAGGAGATATCTCTCGTAGAGTTACATTGTCACTAAGTTCAAAAAAACTCGCTAGAACTTTTTCCCCAATTCTGCGCATAGCTACATCTCCCTTCTTGCCAATAGTGATAATATCTACCCCGAAGACTTTCTTCGGGGAAAGTAAGGCTAGAGATTTTTTGATAACTTGAGAGTTATAAGCTCCACAAAGTCCACGATTGGAAGTTATTAGTAAAAGTAAAACTTTATCTTTTCTCTCCTTTTCATTGCGTTCGCACAAAAGAGGATGGGTTATTGCTCCTGCCTGCGCAGGCAGGTCAACATTTTTAGCGATAGAAGTTAGAATATCCCAAGAATATTCTGCATAAAGTCTGGAACGTAAAGTCGCATTCACTGCCCGTTTCATCTTTGAAGCTGCCACTAGCTCCATAGCTTTGGTGATCTTCTTTGTGTTCTTTACACTTTTTATTCTTCTTTTAATTTCTTTTGTTCCGGGCATATAAAATTAGGTTATAGATTTTAACTAAAACTATTTTTAAAATCCGTTATTGCTTTCTTTAATTCTTCCTCCCCTTTCTCAGTCCACATTTTTGATTCGGTAACTTCTTTGTAGAAAGTTTTTGCATTATTTTCTGAGTATTCGATTAAACCTGATTCGAAAGCTTTAATTTTCTCTACTGGCACGTCATCCATATATCCTCTAGTCAAAGCATACATGACCACCACTTGGTTTTCTGTTTTGATTGGAGCGTATTGGAGTTGTTTCAATAATTCTACTGATCTCTTACCTCTTTCGAGTTGACGCTTTGTGGATTCATCGAGATCAGAACCAAATTGAGCGAATGCTTCAAGCTCACGATACTGAGCAAGATCGAGTTTTAAAGTTCCAGCTACTTTTTTCATAGCTTTGATTTGAGCATTAGATCCGACACGAGAAACAGAAGATCCGACATTGACCGCAGGACGAATTCCTTTATAAAATAAATCCGTCTCAAGAAAAATCTGACCATCGGTGATAGAAATAACATTGGTCGGGATATAAGCTGAGATATCTCCAGCTTGAGTTTCAATGATTGGAAAAGCAGTGATAGATCCGCCACCATACTTTTCATTTCTTCGACAAGCCCGTTCGAGTAAGCGAGAATGTAAATAGAAAACATCTCCAGGGTAAGCCTCACGGCCCGGTGGACGGCGAAGAAGAAGAGAAATTTCTCGATATGCCACAGCGTGTTTTGAGAGATCATCGTAAATAATCAAAACATCTTTTCCTTGATCCATAAAGTATTCAGCGATAGATACACCCGTGTACGGAGCAATATAAGAAAGCGACGCTGCTTCTGACGCACCAGCAGACACAATGACGGTATATTCCATAGCACCACCTTCTTCGAGACGCGATTCAATCTTGCGAAGTTTGGAATCTTTTTGACCAATGGAAACATAAACACAGATCATATTCTGACCTTTTTGATTTAAAATAGTATCAATGGCCAAAGCAGTCTTTCCAGTCTGACGATCTCCAATGATGAGTTCTCGCTGACCGCGACCCACGGGTATGATGGCATCAATGACTTTTATTCCTGTCGCGACTGGTTCATCCACACCTTGACGTGTGACCACACCAGGAGCAACTTTTTCTATTGGATATGTCTTTGTAGTTTTTATTACTCCCTTGCCATCAATTGGCATGCCTCTAGCATTAAGCACCCGCCCCAAAACAGCATCTGACACAGGAATCTCAAGGATACGTCCTGTCGCTCTAACCTCATCTCCTTCTTTTATTTTAGAAAAATCACCAAGAATAATAACACCGACTTCATATTCTTCCAAATTTAAAGCCACGCCGACTTCTCCACTAGAAAAAGTCACCATTTCCGAAGACTTGATGTCAGAAAGCCCAGAAACTTTGGCAATACCATCAAAAACTTCCAAAACCTTGCCGATCTTTTCGATTTTTATTTCTACCTCCCAACCATCTATTTCTTTTATTAAATTTTCTACGATTTTATTATTTATCATCGGGACATTGTTAAATATTTTTGTAATTTCCCAATCTTATTTTGAAGAGTCAGATCTAGAACGTCATCATTAACCTCGATCCTAACCCCTCCTAAAAATTTTACATCTACCGACTCCTTTAAAACAATCTCTTTGGCGGAATAACGTTTACTTAAAATTTGCTTCAAGTGCATTTTTGTTTTCTCATCAAGAATTCTCGCACTTCCCACTTTTGCCACAATTTTGCCGTTTTGAGCATCAACCATTGTCTGTACCTCTCCTATAATGTCTGAAGCTTTTTCCAGTAAATTTTTACGAGACAAAAGCTGAAATATGGCTTGTGCTATGTTGTTGTTTGAAGATATTTCCATAAATATTCTTTTATAAATTTTCTAATTCTTTTATAGTCTTTATATCAAAAGAACTATCTATTTTCATGCCGATCAGCTTCTCTGTAATCTTCATCGCGATAACCACGATTTCTTTTTTAGCATCTTCTACCATTTTATTTTTTTCTGATTCCAATGTTTTCTTACCATTTTCAATCAATCCAGCCACTTCAGCTCGAGCATCTTCCAACATTTTTGCTTTTTTTACTTCAGATTCTTTTTTACCTTCTTGGAAGATTTTATCCACTTCTTTGCGAGCATCTGTCAATACTTTATCGTATTCAGCTTGTGTTTTTTGTAAAAGAAGATTATTTTCTTTTGCATCTTGCATACCTTTATTTATTTTTTCTGTACGTTCTGCCATCAATTTAGAAAGAGGCTTCAAAGCATAGATGTACAAAACCACAAAAACAACTCCGAAATTAAAAGCCTGAGCAATAATAATTTTCCAATCTATGTGAAATGTAGAAATAATTGATTCCATAAAATAATTTTTAAATATTAAGCTACTAACTTTAAATAACTACAAAAATAATTATCAAAAACTAGCAGCCCAAAGACTGCTCGGGTTGCTAAAGTGAGAATGCTATAACAAGCGCATAAATCGCGATAGCCTCAGCGAATGCACAAGCTAGAAGCATTGGAACAAGTATTTTACTTGCTGACTCTGGATTGCGACCTATTGATTCCATTGCCTTAGATCCTATCCAGCCAATACTGATAGCTGGGGCCATAACAACTATCATAACTAACGCTTTTGCAAAAGGTATTCCTTCCATTTTTTTTCCGCTTACGCGGTGATTAAATAATAATTAATAATTTCGACTTTATAATAAATAACTTATTATGCATGTACTATATCTTCTATCTCCTCAATTTCCTCACCCTCTATTTTGGAAATATTCTTTTCGTGCTTTTCATGATCATGGTCGGTTGCTGCAACTGTAAAATAAACCACTAGGAGTATTGAAAATATTAAAGCTTGAACAATCCCTACTAATATTTCTAAAAAGAAAAAAGGTATCGGGGCGAGAAAAGCTAATAGAACAGATATAGAAACAAGCAATATCTCTCCTGCTAAAATATTACCAAAAAGACGAAATGAGAGTGAAGCAATTTTTGCAAATTCACCTGCTATTTCTATTAAACCAACAAAAAACGTAATCGGGGCAACTATGATAATAGTGGGCTCTTTACGAATTTTTGTAAATATATGACCCAGTGCCCTTAGATTAACATATTTATTAATTGTTTTCCATAGGCCGATAGACAGAACACCAAAAATGTTTGCCCCTAACACCGCTATCACAGAAAGAGCTATGGTAGTATTTATATCTGCTGTGCCTCCACGAAGAAATGGTATAAAAGCAAGACCATGCTTACCATCTTCTATTAAACCAAAACCACCAAAGGGAGAAATACCCAACCAATTGTTTATTAATATAAAAAAGAAAGCTGAAATAGCAATAGGGAAAATCTTTAAAGATAGTACCCTAGAATTTGTAACTTGATCACAGAGAGATAAACCGCCATCTATGATTATTTCAAAAAGGTTTTGTATTTTACCCGGAACTTCTTTGATTTTTCTGTTTAAAATCACAGCAAGTACTATAATAATAAGCACCACTACCCAAGATGTGGCCAATGCATTCGTTATAGTAAAATATTTGAAATGTATAATTGGCTCAGCATACAATGTCACCTCATGAGATATTTTTTGAACCTGTGTGTCTTTTACTTCTGTGGTAGTAACAGTATTTGTATTCTGAGAATTTTCTTCTATTATTTTTTCTTTTATATCTATTGACATAATTACTAAATTTTATTTTTATTTTCTAACTCTTTATTTTTTACATTTTCTGTATATCTTTTTACAACCTCGACTATCTTCATTGAAGAAAAAACAAAACCTAAAATCACAAGAATAATAAATATCCATGGCTTAGTACCAAAATATTTATCTAATATTTTACCTATAGCTAAAGCAAATATTATCGGTACCACTATCCAAGTAGAGACTTCAACAAATATTTCTAGAGCTGGTTTCCACCATGCTTCTAAATTTTCTTTTTTATGGTTATCATCCACAAATTAAGCTTTTTATAGCTTCCTACTATATTAATATAAAAACCCTATATTTGCAATCTATTTTCATGGCAAGGTTAAACCTTGAACTAGACAAATCACACACAAAGAACAACTCGGATTTTAATGTAATCAATGATAATTATTTTCTCTTTCTTTTTTAGAGAAAAGTACCTAAACTTTTGTATCACTTGAGCATCATCTTGTGTTTAATCTGAAAAGTAATATAATTTAAAGTATTAAGTTATATTAATTTATGTCACAAAAAAGTATTGAGCTCGTACTCGAAAAGTCTTTTATGGAATATATGAGAAGTTTGCGCGAAATAAAACTCGAGCTTATTCGAAAGTCTTTTTTAATTGATAAAGTTGTAATAGAAAAGAAAGATGAAAAATAAAGAAAACTTTAATATTGTTAGCCCTAATGTGAATGCCACATCCAAAACTGAGAAGTTCAAAACTAATGAGAAAGTTGGGGCCGTTTCAGGTTTAATAGAAGAAATAGCCCATGATGTAGATAGAGAAACTTTAGAGCTTGTTCAAGCTATAGAAACGAGCTCTCTTCCTAGTAAAGAAAAGAAGGAATTAAGAAATAGAATAGCAAATAGTCTAAAAAAAATGCTTCGTATTTTCTATTTCGCTACAGGATTGATTGGGGTGGCTGATGTAGTAGAAACAGTTGCAACTCACCAGTATAGTAGATATAAGGTGGAATCAAAGATTGTAGTTCATGGACAAGTTGAATATGCACATGAAGATAAAGAGACAACACATATACTTAATCTTTTATCAGGAAAAGAAAAGTTAAATGATTCGGATAGGAGGAATATTTTAGTTGATTATTTGTCTACCAGAGTTGGTATTCCACCATTTGAAGATGGTAGTATAAAACAAGAGGAGTTAAATGCGATGCCTTTTGACAAATTATATGAAATAGCATGGAGTTTTGTAGTAAACGATAATGGTAATGATCAATATTTTTCTAAAAAACAAACGATAGATCGGATGTTTGATGTTGGACTCGATAAATTCGATCCTGAGCTTTATAATGCATTGTGGCAACTTTTGATGGAATGTGGTAATCCGAAGGTTAGATTTAGCTTAGATCAAAAAACGAATACAGATGGTAGAAGTTTTTATGATAGTAAGACCAATACTATCTATATATGTAGTAGGAAAAATAATAATGAATATATAGATCATTATATTACAGAATTAGCACATGCAAATCAATTCAGTAAAAATCCTATCTATTCAACTTTTCTTGATCTGAGAGATTTATTTAATATCCAAAGGGAGGTTGTATTTGGAGGCGGAATAGACATAGACGTTTACGAAGATTCTGAGGTAAGAGCAGAAATGAGTCAAAAGAAATTGTATGAACAACCAGGTACATTAGAACACGATGCTCATTCGGTTATCGAACCAAAGTTGGTGGAAAGATTTAAATATCTTACATCTAAATCGTCAGAGAAAAATTTGAAAAAATAAGACAAAAATCGGCATAATACCCAAAAATCGTGGCTTTTTTAACTCTCTTTTTTAGTCTTTTTCTTTTTAGATTTCGGAGCAATAGTAGACTCAAGTAAAATAGCATCAAGCACTTTTCTTTTTAAGGTAAGTCTCATGCCTCGATGAATACGTAGGATG
>CALRDL010000012.1 GCA_943354905.1 Candidatus Nomurabacteria bacterium | reverse complement strand
AAACACAAAAATACTTAAGCGGAAAAATCTCAATTTAAGAAAGTTATTTGACATGTTTTGTGTTTATCGTATATCTTAAATACACTTATATTATATATCAAAATATAAGATATTTTGTATCTTTTTTAAGAGAGAATGTGGATAACTTTGTCTGAGACTACATTACCACAATATTGACTAGTCTATTCTTTACATAAAAAATATTTTTTATAGTTTTATTTGTAGTATATTTCAGGATAACATCATTTATAAGAGCTTTATTTTTTATTTCTTCTTCTTGCTCATCTACTTGTATCAAGATCTCTGTTCTGACTTTGCCATTTACTTGGATAACGATTTTTATTTCTTCATCTTGAATTAAATTCGGATCCCACTCCGGCCATTTGGAGAGATGAATCGAGGTAGGGTTTACCCCCTCCTTTCTCCTCCCCCTACTATAGGGGGAGGTTTGGTAGGGGTATAGACTTTGCCAAATTTCTTCGGTGACATGCGGAGCAAAAGGAGAAAGTAATTTTAAAAACTTCTCATATACTTCGAGAGATAATGAATCGAGCTTACTCGCCTCATTAATAAAAATCATAAAAGTTGAAATGCAAGTGTTAAACTTCATCGTCTCGATATCTTCGGTAACTTTTTTTATTGTCTGATTCAGAAGTTGTGAAATTGAAGAATTATGAACAGGAGTTGCTTCGCCCGCATGCTTTTTTGAAGGAGTGGCTGAGGGTAGCGAGGGACCGAGCGACTGAGAAAAAGCATCGGGTGAAGCAACTTTATATTGCAGATTCCAAACCCGTTCGATGAATCTCCTGACTCCTATTATGCTCTCTGTAGACCAGACTACGGATTGATGAAATGGACCCATAAACATCTCATAAAGTCGGAGTGTATCTGCACCATATACCTTCACTATTTCATCTGGGTTTATGACATTACCCTTGGATTTGCTCATCTTTTCCCCACCTTCGGCCAAGATAAGTCCATGAGAAGTGCGTTTCATATATGGTTCTTTTGTAGGAACAAGTTTTAAATCATATAAAAATTTATGCCAAAAACGAGAATACAAAAGATGAAGGGTCGTGTGTTCATTTCCACCATTGTACCAATCCACCGCTCCCCAGTATTTCAAATTTTTCTTTGATGCAAATTCTTTTTTATTTTTTACATCCGTGTAACGCAAATAATACCAAGAACTTCCCGCCCAATTTGGCATTGTGTCTGTTTCCCTTTTCGCCTTTCCTCCACATGTCGGACATGTGGTGTTTACCCATTTGGAAATATTTGCCAAAGGGGATTCGCCACTATCTGTCGGCATATAATTTTTCATTTTGCCTGTTAATTTGGGAAGTTCGACTGGCAAATCTTTGTCCGGCACTGGTATATACCCACAGTTTTTACAATTTATAATCGGTATCGGTTCACCCCAATATCGCTGTCTCGAAAAAACCCAATCACGAAGTTTGAAAGTGGTTTTTTCTTTTCCACCAACGAATTTTATGATTTCTTTTTTGGCTTGTTCGGAATCCATGCCAGAAAATTTACCAGAATTTATTAAAATCCCAGGTTCCATATAAACTACTTCATTATTAAAAAATCTGGCCTGCCAAATTTGAAACTCAGAACAAGCTAGATTCTTATCTTTAACCATTTCTTCCCACGTAGTCCACGACAATTCATGTTTTTCTTTTTCTTCTTCTGATACTTCCACCTTTTCTTCATTTTCCAATTCAAAAACTAAAGCAAAAAAAGTTGCTTTTCTATTTTCATCTTTATGGGCTGCAAAAAAATGAGACTCCACGGGTCCACCTAATGTCCTAATATATTTTAAATTTTTATACCCTACTTCTTCTAAAATCTCTCTCCGAGCGGCTGAGACCAAATCTTCATTATTTTCTACTCCACCGACAATAAATGTTGTCCAGTTAAATTTTTTCCATTTTAGGGATAAAATTTTCTTTGTATTTGGATCAATAATGATAGCTTGGATAGCATTTCTAAAAACTTCTTTTTTATCTTCTCTGGGTGGATTTTTATTATCAATGACTTTTGGTATTACAACTTCTTTAATCTCTAAATTATATTTCTTCGCAAATTCAAAATCTCTTTCGTCGTGTCCAGGTACTCCCATGACTGCTCCCGTACCATAATCAGCAGAAACATAATTGACCACCCACACCGGTATCATTTCACCGCTGGCAGGATTTTTAGCTTTAAGCCCAGTATCAACACCAATTTTTTCTTTGTTTTCTCGATCAGTATCTACTTTTATACCATAATCTTTACCCGTTAGCTTTTTAGCTACCTCAGGAGCTACTGCAAGAAATGTAACCCCAAAAATAGTATCCGGCCGAGTAGTGAAAACCTTAATAGTAACCCCACCCTTGTCTTGCGTTAGGTCTTGCCTAACGCAAGACATAAGAAATTCTATCTCCGCACCCTCGCTCCGCCCTATCCAATTTCTCTGCCCAAGTTTTATTTGAGGCAAATAATCTACATCGTCGAGGTCTTTGCATAGCCTATCTGCGTATTTAGTAATCGCCAACATCCATTGTTCTTTTTCTCTTTTTTCTACCAGAGTTCCACAACGCTCGCAAGCGCCAGCGATGACTTCTTCATTTGCCAGACCGATCTTGTCCTTGGGACACCAATTTATATTTATCCGTGCTTTGTAGGCAAGCCCTTTTTTAAAAAATTGCAAAAATATCCACTGTGTCCATTTGTAATATTTCGGATCAGTGGTGTTTATCTCTCGAGACCAATCAAAAGAAACTCCTAGAGATTTTATTTGGCGACGAAATGTATCTGTATTTTTCTTTGTTACTACTCGTGGGTCTTTACCTGTTTTTATCGCATAATTCTCTGTCGGCAATCCAAACGCATCCCAACCTATCGGATACAAAACATTAAAACCCTGCATTCTCCTTTTTCTAGAAATAATATCCATACCTATGTATGGCCTAGGGTGTCCGACATGCAAGCCTTCACCAGATGGATAAGGAAACTCGATCAAGCTATAATATTTAGGTTTTTTAGACTTACTTGTCCCGAGCGAAATCGAGGGGTCACTGGCATGATAAATACCTTTTTTCTCCCAAATAGTTTGCCATTTTGTTTCAATTTTTTTATGGTCATATTCTTTCTTCATCCCGTTAGAGATTTTCATAATTTTCTTATAGTTATAGTATTAAAATAAAAAACATGTATCACGTTATCTCTAACGGGATTCATATACTACATAATAAACCAAAAACCACTTTTTTGCAAAAGTGGTTTTTTGAGACGAATAAAAATAAATCTTTAAATTAATTATTTTTTATTTGTACTTGTACTGGTTCAGAGTAATTATAATAATCTCTTGGGTTTATGGTCTTAGAAAAACAATATCTACCAGATCCATGAGTCCATGAAGAACTTTCATAACCATAATAAGATGGAGAAGTATTAGACTTCAGATTATCTTTATCATCAGAAGCTTTATTGAATTCTGCGCAAAGTTCGTAGGTTGTGTCGGAATTTTTCTTATATTCATATTCTTTGCCATTTTGTGAATCAACTTTGTTTGGAACATAATAATCTCCACTAAAAACTTCTCCGATATTTAGAGGCAAGAATCTTTTGTTTGAATAATAACTTGTGACCTGACTGTCTAAATTCCGCAAATCGTATACTTTCTGTTCATCATATTTATAAAGTCTCTGTGTGCGAGGCGACCCTAATACAGCAAAACCCCAGACTATAGATACAATCACTATACCACCTGCAATAAATCTCCAGTATACTCTGGATGACGCTGTTAATTTACCTCGTAGATCAGAAATAAAATACAAAAATAGACCAGAAGCGATAATAAGTAAGACTAAAATTTTCATCAAAAATCCGGTAGTTAATTCTTGTCCATCAATAAAATAATAGATTACTGTTATCAAATCTCCAATGACAACTAGACCAGAAATAACTAAAGTTATATAAGCAAAACCTCGATGAATCATACTATTCTGCCTATCTGGTTCTACTCTATATTCTCTTTCTAAGAGATACATCAAAAGAATAAAGACTGGGAAAAGCACAACCAAGATAGACACAGGCCAACTTATAGAAGCACTACTTCCATAATTATACCCTTCCAATACTTTGGGATAAGCTTTATCAATTATATTAAAAAGCAAGTTAAGTAAATTCCCGACTAATGTATACAATGCGATAAAAGCCCCTAGATTAAAAAATATATCTTTAACACTGGCTTTTGGCTTAATTTGATTTTGATCCATATTGTTATTATTGCGGTTATTGTTGCGGTTAATAAAAAACACGATTATTACTATCACTAAAATTATTATAATAAGTGGAATGAGAAAAATAAACACATAAAACATATCAAACATACCAAACATATTGTTGAACATATTGTTGCTAGGATAATTTATAAAGTTATTTGTATTTCGACATATAAAAGTATATCACATTTAAATTATTTACTCCAAACTGCAGTATTTGCCAGAGGAATAAATCTAGCATTAGACTTCTCAAATATACACATCTCTCCTACTTCTAGGTTTCCTTTTTGATCCCCGCCTGCATCAGCTATGCCTGAAGCATTGCGGGCAGGCTTCATGATTTCACTCAATGCATATCCAAGTGATAACGCAGAAAAATCTACTGCATAAGAAGTCAAAATCACAAAGAGAGGCTCGTCGCTTAAAACTTTTTGCACCAGTTTTAGAAGTTTTGGTAAACTTTCTTCGAGCTTCCAAGTCTCCCCTTTTGGACCACGACCAAACTTCGGTGGATCCATAATAACTGCATCATATTTATTTCCCCTTTTTATTTCACGTTCAAGAAATTTTAATACATCATCTTCAATAATACGCATAGGCTTGTCTCCCAAACTAGAATTTAAATTTTGATTTTCTTTAGCCCAATTTAAACTTTGTTTGGAAGCGTCAACATGGGTAACTTCGGCTCCAGCCCGTAGAGCAAACAAACTCGCCACGCCAGTATAGCCAAATAAATTCAAAAACTTAATGGCGGGAAAAGGTCTTGCCTTGGACTCCTTTAAGGCAAGACCTTGAGGAGTTACCCCGAAGACTTTCTTCGGGGTAAGTATTTTTTCTTCAATAAAATCCCAGTGGACTGCCTGTTCAGGGAAAAATCCAAAATGACGAAATGGAGTTGGTGATGCTAGAAATTTAATTCCTTTATAACTCATCTCCCATTTTTCTTTAATATTATTTTCAAGTTTCCAACCGGGGGCTATGGCTCGCGAAGCGAGACGAGCATGAGTAGACTGTGCACCAGTTTTTGAGCTCCAAAATTTTCCATCTATATTTTCCCAAGATTTTTTTTCTAAAGATTTTGACCAAAAGGCACTTTCATAAGGACGCACAAAAGTATACGGACCAAAACGCTCGAGTTTTTCTCCTTCACCAGTATCGAGAAGTTCATAATCTTTAAAATCTTCTGGAGATTTTATACTAAAAATTTTAATTTGATTTTGCATTGTATATTTATACTAAAAACTCAATCACGTCTCCGTCTTTGACTATATATTCCTTACCTTCTATTCGCACCAATCCTTTGGAACGCGCCACAGCATACGAACCAGCATCAAGCAGATCCTGCCAATTTATAACTTCAGCCCGAATAAATTTCTCTTTGAAATCGTTATGAATAGAGCGTCCAGCCTCTGGCGCAGTCGAGCCACGTTTTGTCGTCCAAGCTCTCGTCTCGTCTTCGCCTGTGGTCAAAAAAGTTATCAAACCCAGAAGATCATAACTTGCGTTTATTAAATTATCTAAACCTGTGCCGAAAACTGGATCAACTACCAAATATGGCTCGGGGAAAACAGCCGAGCCTATATATTTTTCTGAAGGAGTGGCTGAGCGAAGCTCAGAACCGAGCGACTGAAGAAAAGTATTAGGCGAGGCTTCTGAAATATTTAAAACATATAAAGTAGGTTTCTTGATGCCAGCTTGTTCAAGTTCAAAATTTATAACTTCAATATCAAAAAGCGGATCGACTTTGTCATGGACATGGATAGTGTTTGGATCTTCAAAAATACGTACGACTTCGATGATCGCGTCCACTTCTCGAATATGCGACAGAAATTTATTTCCTAGTCCCGCACCGACGGATGCCCCTTTGACCAAACCGGCAATATCTACGAATTCCACCACGGCTGGGATGACTTTTTTCGAATGACTCATAATAGAAAGTTTTTCAAGTCTATCATCAGGCACAGGAACAATACCTACTGATGGATCAATAGTACAAAAAGGATAATTTTCTGCTGGTACACTCTTTTTTGTAAGCGCATTAAAAAGTGTGCTTTTGCCGACATTTGGTAACCCAACAATTCCGATACTTAACATACAATTCAATATAGCAAAATAAAGAAAAAATTGGAAGAAAAAAATCTTTATTGTGTTCTGTAATTTGCAAAAGATTATCTACACTAGTGTCACCCTAAGGGTTAACTGTACAAATTACTGCCCTGTTGGTGGATCATTTGGGGCTGGGTAATAATCGATCGGTGGCGGACCACTGGTGTCATAATACGGCGTTTTTCCTGGTGGTAGAATCGGCGGAGGTGAAACTATAGGTGGTTGTTTCTCCACTCCTGGATTGTTGTTTTCTATCGGAGGAGTCATGATTTCTTTGGATTCTTCTCCTGTTTTATATTCGGGTGGAGAATTTAATTGTTCGTTTGGATTATCTATAACATATTCGACATCTTTTTTAACACCTTGTAATGTTTCTTCATTTATACCCACAAAAATATTTTTAAATTCCCCGAGAATAGCATCCACTAATTCTTTTTTACTTTTTACGGATTTTTTATCTATGGTTAAAAGTTCTTCTAGCGTTGCAGTGTCTCCTTCTTCACCATCTTTAATCTCTACAACATCATACGAGTAAGAAACATAATAATTTATAGAATCGCTGGAGATAGATTTGATTTTAAAGTTGCGAGCAGATCGAATCATAAAAAGATTGTGGTCTTCCATCATAGCAACATTCGCGTCTATATTTGTATAATATTTATCAAACAAGTAAGAACTGAACAAGAAAAAAGCCAAACAGGAAATACAAAAAATAAGGGAAAATATTGAGATAATTTTGTGTATTTTTAACGAGTCAAATATTTTTTGAAACATACTATTTTTATAGTATACGGCAAAAAACTCTTATTTCAAAGATTCCCAAGTTTTATTCTTCAGAAATTTCAAAATCTTCTCCTATTTTTGGAAAAATTTTCTTAGGGCGGATGAAATAAACCGCCCCAATTCCAACACTAATCAAGAAAATTAAAATACCTATATAAAAATATAAATTACTATTTTCTAGTACTATTGAGGTCGTATTCGCGGTCAAATTATTAGTAGCTACACTTATCTTATCAATAGGAGGAATTTCTTTTGGGACGATCGATTTACTCAAAACTTCAATTTTCTTTTCTGAAATTATTTTTGGCTTAGAAACGAGTAGAGATGGAGGCGGTAATGAAATTTTATTTTCCCCGCCAGCAACAGCTATATCCATCAGAAACGCTGTATCTTCTGCGAGCTGGTTGTAAACATTGCAAGCAGGTGTCCCCGGGGTCGGAAGACTTGCGAGCCACACGTCATTTATTTTCTGTAAAGATTTTCCATCTCCAGCACCACCAACACCAGAATTATAAAAATATTGATCGAGTATAACTTCTCCATTTTTAAGAGCGAGTAACTCTCCGCTATTATTCAAAGAAAAAGTGGAATCAAGAATAGACCCTTGAAAATTTGGATGGTCAATTTTAAATTTCTCGGCACTTGAAACAATAATCGCATAACTTTGCGGAAGTATTTTTGTATCACCTTGTACTATTTTTATTTTATGATTTATACCATCTTCAAAGAATTTCAGATCAGATAAATCGAAAGCTTCGTTAGAAATATTCCTAATCTCAACCCATTCCCGACCATCATCGCTACCTGACTGCGCAGGCGGGCCAGTTTTTAGATCGTACATTATTTCCGATATTTGGAGCATATGTTATAATCATAACATGAATAAAATAGAACAAATAGACTTTTTGGCTATAGGGGACACAGTGATAGATACTTTTATAAAATTAACTGATGCTGACCATGCTGATGTGCGAGGTGAAGCTGGACATGAAAATTACAAAATATGTCTTCCTTTTGCAGATAAAATTCCTTATGAAGAAGTTTATACAATGAACGCTGTCGGTAATTCTGCCAATGCCGCAGTATCCGCTTCAAGACTCGGATTGAAAACCGCGTTAGTTAGCAATCTGGGTGACGACCAACAAGGCAAGGACTGTTTAAAGTCGCTCGAAAATGATGGTGTTGACACTCAGTTTATCAAAATAAACGAAGGGATCAAGACTAATTATCATTATGTTCTTTGGTATAAAACAGAACGCACAATCCTTATTAAACATGAGAAATATCAATATGAATTGCCAGAAATTGGAGAACCAAAATGGATTTATTTTAGTTCTGTGAGTGCCGCCGCCTTTCCATTTCACAATACTTTAGCAGACTATCTGGACATACATCCGAACATAAAATTTGCGTTTCAGCCTGGGAAAAATGAAATAAATCTCGGCAAGGAAAAACTTGTTCGGCTATACCAACATGCAGAAATATTTTTCTGTAATGTCGAAGAAGCGAGAGTGATTTTGAATATGCAAGACGCAAACATTTTAGAATTATCAAAAGGACTTATGGCTTTAGGACCAAAAATGGTTTCGATTAGTGATGGACCAAGTGGAGCTTATTTTTATTTACCCCCTGGCGAACTTTGGCATCTTCCACTTTATCCAGATATTGCTCCCCCACTCGAACGTACTGGGGCTGGCGACGCATTTTCTTCTACCTTTACTACAGGATTAGCTTTGGGACTTTCACCAATAGAAGCTTTCACATGGGGACCGATAAATTCTATGTCGGTAGTCCAAGAAATCGGCGCTCAAAAAGGTCTTCTCTCACGCGAAAAATTGGAAGAATATCTCAAAAATGCACCGGGGGAATATAAAGCGAAGAAAATATAGGAAAGAGTTTCTAAATTTTCTTGGCTATCAACTTTTTCACCGCCTCTTTGATAGCGTTTTTCCCCATACCATAATGTTCGATGAGTTCGTCGGGAGTTCCAGATTGACCAAATCTATCTTTGACCCCGATAAATTCTATCGGTACAGGGAAATTTTGAGCTAACACTTCGGCAACAGCCGAACCCATACCACCTGCTATTTGATGCTCCTCAACGGTAACAATTTTTTTAGTTTCCTTAGCGAGTGCGATTATTGCCTCTGTGTCTATCGGCTTTATACTAGAAAGATTCATAACTTTAGTTTTTATCCCTTCTCTTTCGAGTTCTTTAGCAACCATTATTGCTCTATACAAAAGTCCTCCAGTCGCGATGATGCCAACTTCAGCCATACCGACATCTGGCATCCAATATATTTCTGCTTTCCCTAACTCCATAGGAGTTTCCTCTGTGGTGATAATCGGAGTTTTTTCTCGAACTAAACGCAGATATGCAGGCTTTTTACTCTGAATTCCTTTGGCTAATTCTAAAGTTATTTTTTTCGCTTCAATTGCATCACACGGAGAAAAAACTTGCATATTTGGCATCACTCGCATGAGAGCTATGTCTTCGAGGGCTTGATGAGTCCCCCCATCTGGGCCGACAGAAATTCCGGAATGTGAGCCGACTATCTTTACTGGTCTATCATTATAGGCTATAGTTGTACGAATTTGTTCCCAATTTCTTCCAGGAGAAAACATCGCATACGAAGAACAAAAAGGAATTTTCCCCATCGCCGACATACCAGAAGCAACTGTAACGAGATTTTGTTCCGCTACACCAATCTCGATAAATCGATCCGGAAATTTTTCTTTAAAAAAATTCATTTGAGTAGAATCAGTCAGGTCTGCGCAAAGCGCTACGACATTTTCATCTATTTCTCCAGCAATAAGTAGACCTTGACCGAAACCTTTTCGAATCGGAACTTGTTCAACATCATCGTTGAAAATTTTTGGATTAAGTTTTAGTTTAGGATTTAACATACTATTTCACCATTAATTTTAAACCCAATCCTGATGTCACTTTTTTTAAAAAAGAAAGTGTTGGATTAACTTTACCAGACTCAAACCGAGCTAAAGCCGACTGTGCTACTCCAATTTTCCCAGCCAGTTGTTCTTGAGTTAATTTCTTACTAGCACGAGCTTTTATTAAAGCAGTGATGATTTTGAACTCGAAATCTAAATCATCATACGCCTTCTTGAACTCTGGATTCCTCATGAGCTTTTTTTTTGTTTCCGAAAATGGTGTTAATGTATATTTTTGCTTTTTTGTTTGTATTTTTTTCATGTTTTGATTATAACATATTTGTTATAATCATTGCAACCAATTCAGCCTTCTTCGAGCAGTTTCCAAATCTTTTTGAAGCAGTTTGGAGCTTTTTTTAGCAATTATATGCAATAAAATAATAGCATTTTGATGAAAAGTATAAAACACTCTTATGTTTTGTATGTTTTTTACTCTTAACTCATACAAATGATTTTCAATCTTTTTACTGTATGGCATAGATAGATGATATTCTCTGACGGAAAGCAACTCGATAGCCTTAACTAATTTTGAGTTTGTTAATATATCAAGCGACTCTATAAATTTCCCTATATCAGGATGTATCTTTTGTATTTCCATATTATTTTTAATATAAGCATAAATTTCTACTGATGTTCACTTTTTATTTTCCCACCCAAAGTTCGAAGTTCATACAAAGCGAGTTTGGCTTCTTCTTTGTTGGGTGCCTTGCCATGCCATTTATAATCCCGCTCAAATTCATGCACGCCTTTACCTGGAATAGTGTGAGCAATGATAACAACTGGTTTTTCATAAATGGTGTGAGCTTCGTTGATAGCTTCATTTAATGCTCGAAAATCGTGCCCAGAAACTTCGATAACATGGAAATTGAATGCTTTCCATTTATCAACTAAAGATTCAAGTGGCATTATGTCTTCGGTAAATCCATCTATCTGGATATTATTTCGATCTATGATTGCGATCAAATTATGCAGTTTATTTTTCCCAGCGAGCATAGCCCCCTCCCAAGAATTCCCTTCATCGAGTTCTCCATCTGACATAAAACAATAAATAAATCTGTCTTTATCTTTTTTATTTATTCGATCTGCGAGCGCCATACCGACGGCTTGCGAAAGTCCAGACCCGAGTGGTCCAGAAGAATTCTCAAGCCATGGCATATACTCTCGATGTGGATGCCCTTGCAACCGTGTACCGAATTTTCGCAAAGTTTTTAATTCTTCCAGTGGAAAATATCCGGCGTGGGCCATAGTCGCATACAAAACCGGACAGATGTGGCCATTACTAAGCACAAGTCGATCACGTTCCTCCCATGTTGGATTTTTGGGATCATGCCGAAGGATATGAAAATAAAAAAGTGTAAAAACATCCGTCATACCAAGTGGTCCAGCAGTATGCCCACTCCCCGCTTCGAGTAACATAGAAATAATACTCTCCCGAATTTCGTTCGCCTTTATTTCTAGTTCCTCAATTTTTTTATCAGATAAAAACATCTCTTAATTATAACACGAACTAAATGTGCCCCACAATATACATAGGAGTTTCCTATGTAATATCTATCTCAAGCCATTCAAATAACTCGTTCTTATGATCTACTGGTTTTTTAAAATAGACAGGAAACGGAATTGGATTTATGATTCTAAATTTTTCTTCCATATATTCCTTTAGACTTGAATATTGATAAGAAAATATGTAATTTAATAACTTTTTTGTATCTCTATTTTTATTTTCTTTCCAATTTTTATCTATTAATTTCGCTGGATTGAGATGAATATATGAATAGATATATTTTAAATATGTATCTTTAGTTATGTGGGAGGATTTAAAAACTCCCTCATATAATTTCCCAGTTCTTTTGTATTTTTTATTGAAATACATTGAATACGCTGTAAACAATTTACGCATATAAGTAGAAATACCATTTTCTATTTTTTCATGAACAAGAATGTGAAAGTGATTTGGCATTAAACAAAATGCTCCGATGTCAACAATAGTCTCGCCACGATCAAAAAATTCATTTATTTCTCTCAAAACAATACTTTTCTCTGTATTACAAATATACATCAAAAACAAAAAATGTCGATGATCTTGCTCATCTAAAAATATAATTCTCTTTTCTGTACCACGATTGTATAAATGATAATATTCACCCGGTGCAAAAACTTGTTTTCTTAATCCCATATCTAAATTATACCACATACATAGGAAACTCCTATGTAATTTTATGCAAAATATCATCCACAACTTCCCTTATGGACTTGTCTGTATTTACAGAAATTGCACCTTTTTTGATCATTTTTTCTGCATATGGTTTATAACGATTTAAAATCCCTTCCTGAACTTTTTTATCTTTTCCAAAATTATTATCAGTTCTTTCTTCTATTCTCTTGCAAAAAGTATCTGGATCACATTCTAAAAGAATAATCTTATTAAAGAGATAAAGAAAGTCATCTTGATTAGTAGCCATACCTGTGACAAAAACAAGATCTGTATCTTTATTTATAAGTTTATTTAAATACTCAATATCACAAATCCAATCATGTTTATGCACAAACTCAACATTCATATCAGCGTCTTTACCACCCTCTTTCTCACCAGTTTCTTTATTAATCCACGAACACAAATTATTCACTTCATCTATACTAATAACATAAAAACCTCTTTTTTCTAATTCATGAGCAATTGTAGTTTTACCAGTCCCAGAAACACCTGTTATATAAATTTTTTTCATAATATTTTAGATATACATAGGAGTTTCCTATGTATTATGTAATACCTAGTATTTTCAATGCTTTTTGTTTGGAGACATCGGCTGATTTTCTTAAAACATCAACTCTTGTTTCCAGAGCACTTAAGCCCTCAGAATCTTTGGGCGGGAAAAGTACGCCTAAAGTAACATGGAGATCATTATCTACAGTTTTAAAATCTTTTTCGTAAGAAGGTCTATCGAGAAAATCATTTGTCGCATTAATGACACCAACTTCTCTCATAGATAAAACAGTATTTAAAAATTTTGAATATGGTTTCGCCCTAAGATTGACCGAACTATTTTCTAAAACCAAAACATCTGTCGGGGAAAAATTTCTTGTCGCTTACAGTAAAGGCAATTGATCCATCAAAGGATCGGCCAGACTTTGACCATTGATTTCTACTTTCTTGCCGTAGAAAAATGGAGAGGCCATCGAAGCTTTTAATAGATCAATTAAATTAATTTTGAAATCTTTTGCATTTATAAATTCGCAACTTCCGCTAGAACCAGCAACTGCTATAAAAAAATCTGGTTTGGAATTTAAAACAGCTTGAACATTTAAACTAAATTCACCTTCTTTTAATAAATTGGCTATTAAATCCACATCGATGCTTGGTTTTCCATTTTGCCATTTTATAAACTTATTAGCATTTTCAAAAAATAATCTCTGCACCACATCAGTCTGACCAGAAAGACCATACGCTGCTAAAATTGCACCAGCAGAATCACCTACAACTGTGTTGAAATCATTTATGAGATCCTGTTCATGTAAAGCAAGTAAAAAACCTCCGGAATTTGCGATTTTCATACCCCCCCCCGGAATAAGTAGCATTGATCTAACATTACTATTTTCGGAATTTTTGTGTTTTTCGCGTAAATTATTTAAAACTTTTTCCAAATTAAAACCTTTTCTTGCTCTTTCCAAGAAATCTTTTTCTAGTGGTGTTATAAATTGTTTTACAGCTTCAAAAATACGCATAATTTTGTTCTTACATAGGAAACTCCTATGTAATGTTTCGAAACTCCTCTATACTTCCTATTATATCATCAGTGTTAAATATCGCTGAGCCGATGACGAGGCGGTTGGCCCCCGCGCTAATAAGCGCGGGGGCCGTTTCAAAACTCACCGCTCCATCTACAGAAATAATCAAATCTGAGAATTTTTCCCGCAGGATTTTGATATGATCTAGACATCTATCATCAAATTCTTCACCCTGAACCCCCTCGTGATCAATACCCATAACTTGGACAAAGTCAGCAGAATTCACGAGTGGAAATATCTGCTCGACTGGCATAGTCGGGCTGATACCAATACCTATCTCTATGACATCTCGCACATACACATCTATACCTTCCAAGAAATTTTTAAATTCTTCTAAATCTTTTTGCACATCCTGCGCTCCAAGATGGAAAATAATTCTCCGTGGTCCGAGTTTGGCATACACATCAAAATTCTCCATAGCATTTGAGACCATAAGGTCAAGTTCGAAATCAATATCTTCCCAAAATGGCAAACCTTCTTGCTCGTTTAAAATAGCTCTGAAATGCTGGTCTAAATCATTTTCCAGAAAATCCATTCCATCCCTCGACTCCGCTCGGGATAAAAACGGCCAGGTAGCCGTTTTTACATAAACTCCATCACAAATATCTATCTGTGCCACATGAGCAAATCCTCGCACTAATGCAATTTTATTTTTTAAATCCTCATAATTTTTTGGCAAGATTGCCGGAATAATCTCAATCATTAGATTTTTATTTGATCGATTTTTGCCAATCTTCGTAAATGTTTTTCTCCACCAGGGTATTTGGTTTTGAGCCAAAGATCTACTGTCTTTGTCATCGTCTCTTCAGTCAGATATCTCGCACCTAAAGATAAAATATTGGCATTATTGTGTTCACGAGAACGTATTATGATGTCAGCTTCGTCATCGACAACAGATTTTGATTCTCCGTAATACACCACTGCTCGCACGTAAGGAAATTTATTTGCCGCTATCGCTTCGCCTTGTCCTGTCGCTCCTATGATGATCCCCTTCACATGATCTGGATCTTTAGAAACTTCGCGTGCAACCGGAATAATAAAATCTGGATAATCATCATCTTCGTTATAATCAAGAGCGCCCTTATCTATGACTTCATATCCCTGCCCTTTCAAAAAGATCACGAGCTGTTCTTTGAGCACATACCCCGCATGATCTGTTCCAATAAATATTTTCATGGTTCTATTTTATCATATTCCCAGTTTTAATAACATGCTCGACGAGAGTATATGTATACCCCATTTCATTGTCATACCAACCCATAACTTTTACAAGATTACCTCCGACAACTCGAGTCATTTTTAAGTCCGCAATGGATGAATAACGACTTCCTAAAATATCTGAAGAAACGAGTTCTTCTTCCGTGACACTAAAAATATTCTCCCATCTCTTGGCCTGAGCTGCGTCTTTTAGGATTTCATTCACTTCTTCTGTAGTTGTATTTCTTTTTGCTATGAAAGTAATATCCACAATAGACCCCGCCGGTACCGGTACACGAATAGATATGCCGTCGAAAAGTCCAGATAGTTTTGGAAATGCTTTAGTCACCGCGATAGCTGCCCCAGTCGAAGATGGCACTATATTTTGCGCCGCCGCTCGCCCTTCTCGTAAATCCCCGCCTGCGCGGGCAGGTTTTTTAGATGGCCCATCAACAAGAGATTGCGAAGCTGTGTATCCGTGGACTGTATTTAAAATTGCTTTTTCAATTCCTAAAGTTTCATCGAGAATAGCGATAAGTGGCGACGCAGCGTTTGTCGTGCAAGAAGCATTTGAAGTAATGTCACAAGTACCAAATTTTTCTTCATTGATCCCGAGCAGAATAGTCTCTCCCATAACTCCACCTCCTTCTTTGGCTGGTGCAGAAATGACGACTTTTTTCGCTCCAGCATCAATATGCATTTTGGCTTTGTCATAAGTCGCAAAAAGTCCGGTGGATTCCACGACCACGTCGACACCCATAGAACCCCAAGGTAAATTTGTCGGATCTTTTTCAGCGAGAACTTTTACTTTTTTCCCATCAATAATGATTTCTGAATCCTCAACCTTAATATCATGCTTCCACTCTTTATAAACAGTATCGTACTTTAGTAGATAAGCCATATTCTTCACATCTCCAAGATCATTCACAGCGACTATTTCTATCTCTGGTCTTTCCCAAGCAATTTTCAAAAAAGCTCGACCAATTCTGCCAAAACCATTGATTCCAACTTTGATTGTTTTCATGCCTACATTATACATCAGAATTTATAAATTTGCTTCCAAATTGAGACAATTTTATTTTTATCATGCGATGTCATTTCACCAAAAGATCTTTCAACGCTGTCCTTACCTATACATGAGATTTTAGATAATCTAACCCATGATTCAAGCAATAAACCGCTTTCTTGCCAATCCTTTATTTTATAATCGCCTTTACTTTTTCTTGGTTGAGTTGTTATTGGGGCTAAAATTATATCGTCATCTCCAGTGTCTAGTATTACCAAAGCTGGTCTTTTTTTACTTTCCCCGTTTGGTTGTGAAAATAGCACGAGAATAATTTTCCCAAATTTATACTGAATCATAGATAGCGTCCGCTCGACTATAAAACTTTAATAAGTTTTGTTTTGATTTTTTTTGCCAATATACATCTTCATTATTTACATCAGTGTTCTTTATGGTGAGACCGACATTTATACGCCCTTCCACAAAAGATTTAGTAGCAGACTGATAAAAATCACTCAAAGTAATACCTTCATTCTTTGCTCTCTTTTGAGCAGCTTTTTTTAATTTGTCTTCAATTTTAAACATTATTTGTGTGGTCATATATATAAAAAGTATATACTTTGTTATGATATTGTCAATACTAAATCAAATCACAAATTCAAAAATAAATTACAACACTTTAGATATCATTGTCGTATCGGAAATCTTGTTTAAGATATTTAATTAAATATATTTTTAAGGCATACTCCTCAGGATTCATTTTTTCTCCGCTATAAGCTCTCAGTCGACATCTATCTCTTTGTTCGTTTTCTGCCACTGCAACATCATCCGATGTAATACCGAAGATTTTTAAATCCTTTATATCAAATATTTGAATTTCAACCTTTTCTGGGAAACTATCATCAAAAACTACAGTTGATCCTAACTTGAGCTTTAATTCTTCACGATGTTTAATCAATGACTCATAATTTAATTTCATTCTTACTGCATCTTTTTCCTGTTCACGTAAATAATTTGCTTTTAACTCTTCAGCAGTATAGGGTATAATGTTTTCTTCTTTTCCTTTATTTATTTTTCCATCTTCCATAAAATTTTAAATTAAACTACTAATACCCATAATTCTACCCCCCCCCCCGATAGATAAAGTCAAGGTAGAAAATCAAGTATATGTTATTATGTAAAAATGTCAGCTGATACAAAACAGGAAATACAATTCATCCATCTACATACTCACAGTCACTACTCTTTATTAGACGGGCTTTCCAAGCTTGAAGATTTAGTTGATTTAGCTAAAAAATACAAGATGTCTGCGATCGCCATCACTGACCATGGCAACATGTACGGCGCGATAGAATTTTATAAACTTGCAAAAAAAGCCGGAATCAAGCCCATCATCGGTGTCGAAGCTTACATGACTGCTGGGTCGCGTTTGGATAAAAAAACAGAAGCTAACGGCACAAAAAGATATTATCACTTGACTCTACTTGCTAAAAATTTAGAAGGATATAAAAATTTAATTAAACTCGTCACTATCGCCAACTTGGAAGGATATTATTATAAACCAAGAATGGATAAAGAAATTCTCCGTAAATATGCAGGTGGATTGATCGCATTGTCTGGTTGCCTTGGTGGAGAATTATCACAGACGGTATTGCGAGGTGATATTGAAGGGGCTTCTGAGTTAGTGCTTGAATATCAAGATATTTTTGGTAAAGAAAATTATTTTATAGAAATCCAATGTCATCCATCAGTAGAAAATGACGCAGAAGTCCGCACAAAATTGATAGCTTTAGGAAAAAAACATAACATAGATGTAGTCGCCACCCAAGATTCACATTATCCTTGTAGTGATGATCATGACGCTCACCACACTTTGCTTCAGATCAACACTCAGGGTGATGTCAAAGATGGCGCAAAATTTGAATTCTCAAATGATGACTTTTCATTTATAAATACTGAAAAAGCGCTTGAAATTTTCAAAGATATTCCAGAAGCTGTAGCTAATACTAAAAAAGTAGCCGATATGTGCAATATCGAACTCGAGCTCGGTAAATGGGTTTTTCCTAATTTCGAAATCGAGGAGGGAAAGACTTATGATCAGAAACTTCGCGAACTCGCTTATGCTGGTTTTGAACGGCTCAACATAGAAAAGACGAAAGAAACACTAGAGCGAGTCGAATACGAATTGAAAGTTATAAAAGACAAAGGCTACGCTCCATATTTCCTAGTAGTGGGTGACCTTTTAAGATATGCGAAGGAACACGGGATCTTGACCACCATAAGGGGGTCTGTCGCTGGTTCGATGGCGACATACCTCTTGGGTATTACAAATGTCAATCCGATAGATTACAAAATCCCCTTCGAAAGATTCTTGAATCCTTTTCGTCCTTCTGCACCAGACATAGATATGGATTTTGCTGATAACAGACGAGATGAGATGATCGAATATGTAAAAAGTAAATATGGTAAAGACAAAGTCGCCCAGATCGGTACTTTTGGTACTATGATGGCCCGTGGAGCTGTGCGTGATGTGGCTCGAGCATTAGGCAAAGAATACGCCATTGGTGACAGACTTTCGAAAATGATCCCAATGGGTTCCCAAGGAATGCCGATGACCATAGATCATGCCATGGAGATAGTTCCAGAACTCGCCGAAGCCTATAAAAAAGAAAAAGATACAAAAGAAATAATTGATCTCGCAAAAAAATTGGAAGGATGTGTCAGACACATCTCAGTCCACGCTGCTGGAGTCGTCATAGCACCTCTGCCACTTTCGGAATATACTCCGACTCAGCTCGACCCAAAAGGCGGAAAGATAATTACTCAATACGACATGTATAGCATCGAAGAAGCTGGTTTACTAAAATTCGACTTTCTAGGAATTAGAAACCTTTCTATTTTGGCCGATTCGATCAGTCTGGTAAAAAAGTTTTACGATATAGATATAAATATTGAAAGAATACCTCTCGATGATAAAAAAACTTTCGAGCTCTTAGCCAAAGGAGAAACCGAAGGACTGTTCCAGCTGAACGGCTCTGGTATGACAAAATATTTAAAAGAATTAAAACCAACTTCAATTCATGACATCAACGCCATGGTCGCCCTTTATCGTCCGGGCCCGATGGAATCTATCCCAGAATATATAAAAAGAAAACACAATCCTCGTTTGATCAAATACATGGATCCTAGAATGAAAAAATATCTCACTGAGTCTTATGGACTCATAGTTTATCAAGATGATCTGCTTTTGTCTTCGATCGAGCTGGCCGGCTACAACTGGGAAGAAGCAGATAAATTCCGAAAAGCTGTCGGTAAAAAAATCCCAGCAGAAATGGCCGCTCAAAAAGATAAATTGATCAAAGGCATCATTATCAATGGTCAGACAAAAGAATTTGCCGAAAAACTTTGGAAACTTTTTGAACCTTTCCAAGCTTATGGATTCGGTAAAGCTCACGCCGCGAGTTATGGAAAAGTGGCCTATCAGACGGCCTATATGAAAGCAAATTATCCAGTGGAATATATGACGGCTATTCTCACCGCCGAGTCTGGTGACGTAGAAAAAATTTCGGAAATTATTAAAGAATGTAAAAATATGGATATCCCTGTGCTTCCACCAAACATAAACGAAAGTTTTGGAGGATTCACAGTAATTAAAGAGAATAAAAGTAACCCGTCCGAACAAATGACGTCGTCGAGTCGGGCGGGAAAAATTCGTTTTGGATTTTATACCATCAAAAATCTGGGCACAGACATTTCTGATGCGATCATTGCTGAAAGAAAAGCCAACAGTAAATTTAAATCTATTTCAGATTTCCTAGATAGAATCAAACATAAAAATTTAAATAAAAAATCTATGGAGGCCCTCATAAAGTCTGGCTCCATGGACGAATGGCATGATCGTGGAATTCTACTGGCGAATGTCGAAGGTATGCTCGCATACAATCATGAAGTGATTGGAGTAAATGTCAATCAGATTTCTCTTTTTGGAAATTTAAAAACCATATCGACAGGCTATACTCTCCAACCAGCAGAAAATGCCAAGCAAGCAGAAAAATTGTTCTGGGAAAAAGAATTACTCGGACTTTATATTTCTGGTCACCCCCTAGATCGCATTCGTGAAAAACTGGAAAGTCGCAATGTAAACATTAAAAAGATAAAAGAAAATCCGGAAGGTACACTCGGCAACGGTATGGCCATAACCATAGCGGGTATCATCGAGAGTTGTCGCCAAGTCGTCACGAAAAATAACGAGCGAATGGCATTCTTAAAAATAGCCGACCTGACCGACTCGATAGAAGCTGTAGTGTTTCCTTCTATTTTTAAAGATCATATCGAGACACTAGTAGCCGAAAAATGTATTGCTATTTCTGGTAAAATTTCCATAAAAAATGGAGAGAAAAGTATCATCATAGAAGCAGTAAAAGAAATTTAAACAGTTTTCCACATGTCAGACATGTGGGAATAAAAAAATTAATTATCTAGGCCTAAGATTCTAAACTATCTCGTATTAACCTTGCTCGTCTTAATGCGTCCACTGAAGTTATACTACCAGCTAAAAAATCTTCTAATAAATTGCTAATTATCACAGCTAAATCAGGATTAACTTTCTGAAACTTCTCACGCAATTCTTCTAACCTTAAAACAGTTTCTTTGTGTGTCTTCGTTAATTCTAGAATATTCAGAGGTTTTTGTTTTTCCATAAATCAATTTCCACATGTCAGACATGTGGGTTATTATTAATCCAATCAAAAATTTCAACATCAAAATCTATCGAACTATTAAAATATTTCGGAAAATCGTTAAGATTTAGAATTAAATTTTCTTTCCGACGAATTCCTTTATGATCTAGATAACTGCTCCATTTATAGTTTACTAAAAATTTTAAAGATTTTTCTTTATCTCTTATGCCATTTTCTTTCCATTTTGGATAAATTAACTTTATACAATTTAAATGTATGTAAGAAAAAAGATATTTTGCTTGAACATCTTTCAAGACAATGACAGACTTAAAAGCACCCTCAAATAAACCACCTGTATGATCATATTTTGCGTTAAAATATTTAGAATATGCTGTTGAAAGTTTCCTCATAAATTCAGACACCTGATTCTTCTTCCACATGTCTGACATGTGGGATTTCTTTTTATTAATTATTAGATAAATATGAAAATGGTTCGGCATTAAAACCCATGCCCCAACAGACACAAGACACTCTCCCCTATCAAATTCAAAAGCATCAATTTCTGCATCTACGACATCATCACGAAACTTAAAATTTTTATATGTATTACAAATAAAAAGACATTTTATAAAATGTTGATAATCATTATTATCTAGGAAAATTTCTCGTTTACTATTTCCTCTATTGTAAATATGATAATATTCTCCAGGAACAAACGCATGTTTTCTTATTGCCATAACTTTTTTATTATATCACACCCACATGTCAGACATGTGGGGAATTATTAAATCAGCTTTATCTTGTGGTTTTTCTTCTCTTGTATATTTTTCTTCCCTCGGCATCCAAACATTCTCCCATTTGTCTGTATTATCTATGCCATTTAATTCTATATCTCTCTTTAAACCTCTTTTATATCCGGCAAGAGCTGGACATTCAATCCAGATTTTATAATCATAGTAAGATTCTAATTTATTATTCAATGCAAAAATTCCTTCTAAAATTACAATTTTTCCAGTACCAATTTCTAATATTTTATGTATAACTTTTTCATTGCTTAATTCTCCTTGATACATATCAAAAATATCAAGACTTAAAATTTCAGCTTCTGGTAAACATTTTTTTATTTGTTCGGCTAAATAACTTTTACCAGATCCACTAACCCCATCTATTGCAACCAAAAACCTTTGGTCTTTCTTATGATGATCCAAAATATAATTTACAATTGTCTTAATATACATATTCGTTCCCCCACATGTCTGACATGTGGGATTCTAATTATACAAACTCATAGCTTTATCTTTGCCTTCGGTTAAAATAGTTTCGATGGCTTCAGTTATAATCTTCCCAAGTTTTTTAAGTATTTCGAGCTCAGGTTTTTTAAATTCACCAAGTAAGAATTTTAGTACTGCTTCTTCCCCATGTGGTTTTTTCAATCTACCATTTGCTGTCGCAGGAGTGATCCCAACCCGAATGCGCAAGAATTCTTGGCTTTTTAATGACTTAATGATCGAACCGAGTCCATTGTGTCCACCAGAAGACCGATCAAAAGAAATTTTTATTTTCCCGAGAGGTAGATCGATGTCATCATAGACAACTATCAAATCTTTTAGATCTTTTTTACTTTTTATAAACGGAGCAATAATTTTGCCAGAATTATTCATAAAGGTGTCTGGCGTTATAAATTTTATTTTATACTTAGTATTTATTTTGGGATCAATTTTGTCTTCGATAAAACCAACGACAATACGTCCAGTATTATGTCTAGTTTTTTTATACTCTTCTCCCGGATTCCCCAAGCCAACGACTAATTTCATAAATTTAGTATATCATACCCCCTCCGCCTTTGGCACTGTACAGTTAACCATATGAGGTGACACTTTGATAGAATTGGGGTGACAAAGGTTAACTATTAATATTTTAAAGGGCGAAAGCTTAAAAGCATATATGGCAAACAAAAATCAAAGTGCAGTGTATGGAAGCAAAGTAAGAGCAAAATG
>CALRDL010000011.1 GCA_943354905.1 Candidatus Nomurabacteria bacterium | reverse complement strand
AGCGTGTTCTGGAGCGGATGCTGAGCCGTGACGGAATTCGTCGTGGAGCGTACGATTACATTTCACATCACCACACACTCCGCGCGTGCGACATCATTACCTCACTTTGTTTTGAAAATAGGTTCTAACTTGGTACAATAGAGGCACCAGAAAGGAACTCATCGGTTTTTTGGCTTCAAAAAAACTGTCTAGTTCTATTTTGGTGCCCTTGGTAGGAATCGAACCTACATCAAGGCCTTAGAAGAGCCTCGTTCTATCCATTGAACTACAAGGGCATGCCTCACCAAAAGGCTACGGTCGAGGGTGCGCGATGCAGGACTCGAACCTGCGACATCTTCAGTGTAAATGAAGCGCTCTACCAACTGAGCTAATCGCGCATTCATTTCACTATATAGTAAAAATAGATTAAATTCAATATTTAGGAAAGTTGTGATAATATAAAATTATATGGTTTCAAAAATCAAAATTCTTTTCGAAGATTCAAATATTTTAGCCATCGAAAAACCTGCTGGGATTTTAGTGCATTCTGATCAAAAAACTGGCGAGAAAACTATTCTAGATTTATTTGTAAAAAAATATCCAAAAGTCGAAGTAGTTCATCGGCTCGATAGAGATACTTCGGGAGTTATGCTTCTGGCAAAAAATTCAAAGGCTCATGAATTTCTAAAAAAACAATTTTCCGCTCCCGCCCTAGAATTAAAAACTAAGGGTGTTTTGGTGAATAGACAAGCTCGAATTAAAAAAGTTTATGTTGCGATTGTATCTGGATTTGTAAAGTTGGATCATGGAACAATAAACAAACCTATCGGTCGCAGTCCCGTGGATTTTCGTCGACATTCTGCCAGCCGAGGGGCGAGGGGAGAGATGAGGGAAGCTATTACAGAATACAAAGTTTTAAAAAGATTTGAAGTTGAGCCTCATAAAATTTTCTCCCGTTCCTCCCTTTCTCGAGTACGAGATGGTTCCCACACGGATAAAAAATCTCACGAGGCTCAACTTAATAAATTTACATATCTTGAAGTAAAACCAAAGACAGGACGCACGCACCAGATCCGAGTGCATATGAAATATTTAAATCATCCAGTGGTCTGTGATGCTTTGTATGACCCAGAGGGTTTTTGCCCAAAAGGATTATCTCGAATGGCTCTTCATGCTCATTCCATAGAATTTACAGATATGAAAGGGAAGACTGTAAAAGTAGAGTCTCCAATACCACTTGAAATTAGAAAAGTGGTACAATAATAAGATGGAAGCCCAAACCAAGAATTGCCAGAATTGCAAAAAAGATTTCGTAATAGAATCTGAGGATTTTAATTATTATGAAAAAATAAAAGTCCCAGCTCCGACTTGGTGTCCGAAATGCAGAATGGAGCGGAGATTGTCTTTTATAAACACGTGGAGTATTTACTGGCGCAACTGTGATAAATGCGGAGAGAAGTCCATGTCTATGTATACGCCAGATCAAGATGTCATGGTTTATTGTCCGACATGTTGGTGGTCTGATGATTGGGATGGCACAGAATACGCTATGGACTACGATCCGAAAGTTCCGTTCTTGGAGCAAGTAAAAGAACTTTCTAAGAAAACTCCCTACACAGCACTAGACACTTTATATAAAAGCTTGAAAAACTCAAATTACTCAAATGGTATGAGTTGGTGCAAGAATTGTTACATGGTTTTCTGGGCGGATTACTGTGAAGAAGTTTACTATTCTTCTTTACTTAATAATTTGAAATATAGCTCCGATTGCATAAGAGGGGTTGATTCAGAGCTATGTTATGAATCTTCAGGTTTTTATAAATGTTACCAAACATTCTTTTCAGAGATGTGTAGAAATTCCGTCGATGTTTGGTTTTCAAGAAATTGTTATAGTTGCACTAACTGCATAGGTTGTGTGAATCTACGAGGAGCAAGTTATCAAATCTTCAATATTAAGTATACAAAAGAAGAATATCAAGAAAAAATTAAAGAGCTTAAACTTGATTCCTGGGCAGGCATACAAGAGCTAAAGAAAAAAGCCTACGCTTTTTGGCGTACCAAACCAATGCGTGAATATGATGGTAACTCTCTTAATGTTAATTCAACTGGAGAATATATTTATGAATGCAGAAATTCAAAAGAAATTTATATTGGCGAAGAGTTAGAAAATTGCAAATGGTGCCAATTTATAACTGTGCCTACAACAAAAGACTGTTTGGATTATTCAGGCTGGGGTGACAACGCATCTCTGATCTATGAAGCAACTATGGCTGGATTAAACGCTAGTCTCGTAAAATTCTCTCATCAATGTTTATCAGATGTATTCAATATAGAATATTCCATTTGGTGCATAAGTGGCAAAAATAACTTTGGTTGCGTAAATTTGAAAAGAAAATCATTTTGTATTCTGAACAAAGAATACTCCAAAGAAGAATTTGAAAAACTTAAAGATCAAATTATTGAGGACATGAAAAAGAATCCATATATAGATAAGCTTGGTCGAAAATTTTTCTACGGAGAATTTTTTCCGTTAGAAATCGGTAAATTTCCATACAATAAATCTAATGCTATGAAATTTTTACCGAAAACCAAAGAAGAAGCTGTAGCAGAAGGGTACTCTTGGGTTGAAACTGAGGAGAATATTTATAAAATTACTAAATCAGCTGAACTTTTATCTGACAAGATAACAGAAACTGAAGAGAATATTTTGGATGAAGTGGTAGGATGCGCCTCGTGTGGTAGAGGCTACAAAATTGTACGTGGCGAGCTTGACCTACTTAGGAAAATGAATTTGCCTTTGCCTCACGAATGCCCAAAATGTCGCGAGAGTAAACGTTTTGCCAGAATGACCAAGCCTAGTATGTATAACAGAACATGTCAAAAGTGCAACAAAGCAATATATACTCCGTATGCCCCAGGGCGACCAGAGATAGTTTACTGCGTACAATGTTACCAGCAGGAATTTATATAGTTTGCCTATAAAATTTTTTTATGTTAAAGTATTCCCAATATGACAGGAAACAAAGTTGGAAATATAAAGATGAGTCCGGTAGATATGGAAGCTCGTAAAAAGCTCGCTTTTAAGGCAGGAGATACTATTTCTGTTTGGTCTAAAATTCAAGATGAAAAGGGTAAGTTTCGTACTCAGGCTTTTGAAGGTATGGTTCTCGCTCGAAAACACGGTAAAGAAATAGGCGCTACTTTTACAGTTAGAAAAATAGCTTCTGGTGTTGGAGTAGAAAGAATTTTTCCATTATATTCTCCGATGATAGATAAAATTCAAGTTATCAAAATAGCTCGGGCTCGTAGAGCCAAGCTCTACTATGTCCGCACTAAAGCAGTCAAAGATGTTCGCAAAAAAATGCGTTCAGTGACCGCAGTTCCAATTGAGGAAGAAAAAACTGCCGAGAAAGCTGAATAATTTGTTATATAAATTGTGTTGTTTGATTTGCCCGGGTGGGGAAATTGGTAGACCTACACCCTTGAGGTGGGTGCGCCGCAAGGCATGCTGGTTCAAGTCCAGTCCCGGGCACAAGTAGAGACATCGGCAAAAATGGTCGGGTCAAAAGCGTATCGCGAAGCGATACGCGAGCAGTCGGAAATCCGTCCGCCCTTGGCGGACATGGCGAAATCCCACAAATCCCCCCAGCGTATGGAAACCATTTTGTCCTTGATTTGCGGGTTAGAGCCGATTTTCTGAAAAAACTTCTTCCATTCCAAATGTGAGGAAGTTTTTTCTAAATCGGTGGCTTCTTTCAAGGACAAAATGAAACTCCGCAAAGGTTCGACCCAATTCTTTCTCTGTTGTCCAAAATTAGTCAAACTTTCCTCAAGCTTGATTTTTTGACGCATCAAAATATCTTTTCGTTCGAGATACACACTTTTTTCAATATCGCCATCGAGGTATATCGAGACGAGCCTATCAAGCTTGGTCTGTGTTTCGGAAAGTTTGTCTTTCAAATTTTGGGCAACATTTCCTATCGCAGAAATTGATTCATTTTCCCAAACAGTAATCTGTTTTTCCATTTCCTCAATTTCTGCGAGAGGAAACGACACTGATTGAAGCAGTGAATGAAGTTGTGAAGCGAGTGATTCCTCTTGCAAATACGGCTGGGTACATTTTCCATTTTTCTTGGTGCAACGATAATAACAATACTTCACGCCATAACGATTGGTAGAAAATTGAGCCGTAATTGCGCATCCACACTCGCCACACTTCATAAATCCAGTGAAAGCAAAAGGAAGAAACATTTTTTGTTTTCGAGGTTTCTTCCTTTTGCTGAAAACATTTTGCACTGCTTCAAACAGTGTCGGAGAAAGAATTGGCTCAAAGTTTCCGTTGTGCCACTCACCGCGATGTTTAATAAATCCGATGTACGCCCGATTATTCAACATCTTCACAACGGAAACTTTGGCAAGTGGCGTTCCTTTTTTCTGAACAACGCCGTGATCCGCCAAAAAATCCGCAAGTGATGTGAGTGTATGCGTACCTTTCGCATACTCCTCAAACGCTCGCTTGATAACGCGAGATTTCACAGGGTCAGGTTCAATGTTGTGAGTTTTAAAATTATTGACATAGCCCATCGGAGCGAGCGTTAGCCATTCGCCACGTCGGATTTTTTGGCGGATTCCACGCTTCACATTTTCTACCAAGTTGTCAGAAAAATATTTGCTTTGTCCGAACGCCACTTGCAACATAAATTTGCCTTGCGGAGTTGGCTCAAACCAAAACTGCGGAAAGCGTAAAGAAGCAATTCTGTTGATGTCCACTAGATATATTATTTTCCCGCCATCAACAGAATTCCGAGCGAGACGGTCTGGATGCCATGCCAAAATACCTAAAACTTCATTACTCGATTCTATGTACTCAATCATTTTGGCAAAACCGTCTCGCCCGGGCTTCTTTGCGCTTTTCGCTTCCGTAAATACCTTTACGATTTCAATGCGTTCTCTGCTCGCAAATTCTTTCAATTCAAAAAGCTGTGCCTCAATAGACATCACTTGTTTATCATCTTCCTCTGTACTCTTGCGAGCATAGAGAACGCATTTAGTTTTGGTTTGAGTTGTTTCCATACGCTGGGGGGATTTGTGGGATTTCGCCATGTCCGCCAAGGGCGGACGGATTTCCGACTGCTCGCGTATCGCTTCGCGATACGCTTTTGACCCGACCATTTTTGCCGATGTCTCTACTTGTGCTCTAATCATACACTTTGCTCGAACTTTTTTCGAACGGCAAAGTGACTAACTAATCGTGCATCCGTTGCGCTGAAGCGCCTCTGTGCGAAGCACAGAGCTTTTCCCAAAGGAAAAGGACGGAAGCACGAATACAATGCGGACTCGGTTTTTCGGAAGCATTTTTCTGGGGATATGGTTTCCGCAAAACCTCGGCACTTTCGGATTTCGCAAGCGGAGGAGGAGGGGTCTGGGGAGGAATCCTCCGCTTGCTCCATCCGTTTTCTTTTGGCGAAATTCGGGGCGGACATGCCCTATGTGAATTATATTACACGTTGTAATCTTATGCAACTTACACTATACTCTGTTTATGGCATCAGGAAAGAAACTTGGGGAAAACCTAAGAAAATTGCGTTTGAAAAAGAATATGTCGCAAGTAGACCTTGCGAACGCTTTGAGCGTGGATAGAGCGTATATCAGCAACATTGAAAATGGTCGTATGAACCCTACTCTTTCGACTTTGGAAAAAATTTCTAATGCGCTTGGAATTTCTAGTAGCGAACTGTTAAAATAAATTTATGTTTGACCAAACAAAAACTAACGCAATAAGTATATTCAAATATCTCGAGGAATTATTTTCTCTCAATATTGATACAAGGAGAGATTTTAGGGTTATCTCTGACCAGGAGAGGATATTTGAAATTAGAAATTTTCCGAAAAGTGAAAATCTTTTTGTTAAAAGTTTTAGCGATCAAAGTGATGATCTTTTTCTTTCTGTATATAAAAAAGAACTAGAACCACTACCGAAATTACCGAAAGAACTTACATTGTGGGTTGATCTTAATTATAAAGGGTTTTCAAAACCAAATTACAGAGAATTTATTCTTAAGAATACTCAATTTTCAGATGATGATAAAAGAACAAAAGCTTTTAAAGAATTTAGTAAAAATTTGGAAACAGAAAATATACCTTTAGTATTACAAGGTTGGGTTACGAAAAACGAAGATGGTTTTTTTGAAAAAATAGAAGACAAAGATATAAAAGTATTTTTCTCAGATTTCCCAGAATTACAAGAAATGTATGAAAATTATATTTCTGGACCATGGGAAGCTTGGAAAAAGAGAAACGAGCCAATTTTTAGAGCTAATGAAGTTTATGACGATTTTTACGGGTTAAGGACTTTTCTAAAGACTGAAAGCGAGAGTTTTGATTTAGTTTGGACTCATGATTTACTAACTTGGAAAAAGGAAAATGAAAAAATATACCATCCGCTTTTTATTACTCCGATTATTTTAGAGTTTATTCCTGAAGAAAGGAAAATTGAAATAAGAAAGGATAATTCATTGAAAACCGCTTTTGAAACTTCTTTTTTAGATGGTTTAGATATACCTAATATCTTTGATATTTATGAAGAATCAAAAAGCCTTAATTCAGCAGAATATGATGTTTGGAATCAGCAAGCCCTTAAATTAAAAGGAAGCGAGATTGTTGGATATTTGTCACCAAATGGAGCAGATAAATTTTCAGAAGATATTGAAGAACCACAAATAGGAGATGACCCTACCTATTATAATTTTCCAACAATTGTATTACGCAAAAAGTCTAATATTGATTGGGCAAGATACGCAAAGAAAATTCAACAAGATATTATTGAGAGTACTGGGCTACCAGCTTTTATAGCAGAGCTTGCAGGATCAACCGAATTTCATGAGGAAAATATAGCCGAAGAGCAAGAAAACGATTCTATTGCTGATGGAGAATTATATTTTCCTTTGCCATGGAATGAGGAGCAGAAAACAATAGCAAATAAAATTGAAGCGAGATATGGAGTCGTTGTACAAGGCCCTCCTGGAACAGGAAAGAGTCATACAATTGCAAACTTACTTTGCAGATTTTTGGCACAAGGTAAATCTGTTTTAGTCACATCTCAAACAGGGAAAGCATTGGAAGTATTGAAAGATAAAATTCCGACTGAAATTCAAGGATTAGTCGTATCTCAAATTGAGAGTAATTCTCGTCGTGATGATCTTCAAGAGGCTGTAAAACAAATAAATGCTAATTTATCTGACACAACGAAATTTACAGATAAAAAAATTGAAGAAATAAGAGAACAATTACAGAAAATAAGAAAGGAAAAAGCATTACTACTCACAAGAATAAAAAGATGGGTGCTTCTTGATACTCAAGAAAAATTATTTATTGATGGAGAGTATCTTACGCCGACTAAGGCGGCAAAAGAGTTGTTTAAAGGGAGAGAAAATAAACAATTATGGTTAGAAGATGAAATAGCAAAAGATACTGAGCTAAATTTTACTGAAGAAGATATTATTAACACGGTAGAGTTATTGTTGAATCTTACAAAAGAGGAACAAAAATACTTTAAACAAAATATTCCACAGATTGATCATCTTCCAAAAATAGAAGAAGTGGCAAAATTCTTTGAAAAATTCGAAGAAGCTAGTTTGCTTAACAAACATTGGGACGAGTATCTTTCTCAAAAGAAAATTGATAAAGGTCTCAAATTCAATGAGGAAAAAACGAGGCAAATCTTGAAAAGAATTGAACTTTCTCGCGATGTTTTAAATTCTATAAATAAGCGCTGGGAGACGGCTTTATTTTCCCTGATTTTAAAAAGTAAAGAAGAAAATAATAAATGGAGAGATAATATTTTAAAAAATCTAAAGGAAAAGAGTCTTCAAATAAGAAAATTTGAGTCAGATTTATTGGGACATGATATTTCTTGCGACATTAAACTTAATACGAGGTCTTTACTAGATGGAGTGATTGAAATTGAGAAATGTTGGAAAGATAAAAAGTCATTAAATTGGATAAATAAATTAGGTCTATCAAAAAAAGCAAAAGCTATTTTAGAAAATGGGCTTGTTGATTCTTCTAGTATTAAAACAAAAGAGTGCTTAACACTTTTTAAAAGCAAACTTTTAATTGAACAGTCAATTCAAGAAATTAAAACTTTATGGAATCAAGCATTTACTCATTTTGATAATCCAGAAACATTGGAAGATAATTTTGTATTACACCTATTTGATGACCGATTAAGGAGTATAGAAAGGGTTTTAAGTTATGAAGAAAATTTTAGTGACGTTAAAGAGTTTATAGGCTCAAACCCTGTATTTTCTGGTTTTGTTTATTCTGATAAAAAATCAATTGAAAAACTAATTACACTCATTGAATCTGTCTTGGCGGGTTTTGATTTAGAGGGATACAAGCAAATTTTTACTAATTGGAAACATGAACTAAACAAGGAAAACTCTCATAAAATCGTTGAGGATATATCTTTAGCTATAGATAGTCGTGATAGTAAAAAATTAGATGAACTATATCAGACACTTTCTGTATTAGAACAAAAGAAAAAAGATTCTGAAAAGTACCAAGAATTAAAAGACAGAATTTATAAGTTTGCCCCAAAACTTTTTAAAGAAATACAGGAAGAAGCTGTGCAAGATAAAAAATATAAAATTAAAGGTGATTTAATCATAGCGTGGCGATTTTCTAGGATAAACTCTTGGCTTAAAGAAATTCATTCAGATAAAGATGTTGCAGAATTGCAAAAGGACTTAGATCGGACTACTAATCAAGAAAAAAACAAAGTTGCAGAGTTAATAGCAACATCAGCTTGGAAAAAACAAAAAGAAAAAGTTACCACCACCCAAAGAGAAGCACTATCGGCTTATGCTCTCAGTATTAAAAAAGGAGGACAATGGACTGGTAAATTTGCAAACTTTCATAAAAAAAATGCCCAGGAAGCATTAAAGATCGCCCAAAAAGCTGTACCTATCTGGATTATGCCACTCGGAAAAGTTTTACAGATGTTTTCTGAACCAAAATCAGGAATGTTTGATGTTGTTATTTTTGATGAATCAAGTCAAGCCGATGTAAGGGCAGTTAATATAGCTTATCTCGGGAGAAAGCTTTTGGTAGTTGGCGATCCAGAACAGATCAGTCCTACTCCTTGGATAAAGCAAGACGAGGTTGTCGGTTTGATTGGTAAACATTTAGCAAGTATCCCTTATCCAGAACATTTTTCCATAACCTCAAGTTTCTTTGAAATCGCAGAACTTAAGATGAAAAATCAAATAATGTTAGAAGAACATTTTAGATCTGTCGAAGAAATTATAAATTTTAGTAATAAACTATCATATGAAGGAAGATTAAAACCCCTTCGATATCCTCAACCGAAATGGCAACTGAAACCAGCATTAGAAGCTGTGCATGTTAAAAATGGATTTTTGAATTTAAATAATCAAGTAAATGAGCCCGAAGCAGAGGCTATAGTGGAAAAATTAGCTGAGATGCTAAAAGATCCAAAATATGACAAAAGAGATGACGAGAAAGGAGGCACACGACCAACAACTTTTGGAGTCATAACATTGCTTGGTAATGATCAAGGCAAATTTATCACTAATTTGATAAGACAAAAAATTGGCGAAGAAGAAATAGAAAAGAGGAAAATTATTGCTGGCAATCCGTATGCTTTCCAAGGAGATGAAAGAGATATAATGCTAATCTCTATGGTTAAAGCACCAGATCAAAATGACACAAAAAAGAATATAACACCACTAATAATAAATAAAAAGGAAAACAAACAAAGAGTAAATGTTGCGATGTCGCGAGCACGCGATAAAATGATTCTATTTCACTCCGTTGAAAGAGGAGAACTCAATAGTGAAAATGACTTAAGAATACAAATACTTGATTGGTTTTATAATACTAAAAAAGAAGAAATAAAATGGGGTCGCGAAGCATTAAAACAAGCACTTGAACAACAAAAATTCGGACCGTTTGAATTTCCTTTTGATGTCGGTACTATTATTTTAAACAAAGGATACAAAGTTATCCCAGAGTTTGGAGTAGCAGGAAAAAGTATTGATTTAGTAATTCAAGGAGAAAATGCTAGGTTAGCTGTTGAGTGCGATGGTGATTTTTACCACACAGACATTGAAGCTGATTTAAGAAGAGAGGATATTTTACGAAGAGCTGGATGGGAATTTTGGAGAGTAACAGGTAGTGCTTTTTACAATCGTCATGGAGAGGAAGCACTAAGCACGCTTTGGCTTAAGCTAAAGGAAATGGGAATAGAGCCAATTGTTTAGTAAAAATTAATGTCAAAAAATGTTAAAATAATTTTATGCAACTTTATAGAGGAACATTAGAAAAGCCAATAGTTTTTCCAGAAAGCGTAATCATTACGGCTGAAAACTTGAATTCTATCGATTTTAATAATGTGATTTATTGTGAAATTTCCCCTATAGGAGCTATGGGCAATGAAGGTGGAATTCTCATATACGCTCTGGGTGACAAAGATAATCTAATTACTTATGAGACTAATGAATTTATAGACAAAGAATCCTACGATGCTACATCCGAGCAAATTAATCAACAGACGAATCTTTTTATAAATTATAGTGGTGGTTTCGGAAACTATGTTTATGTTAAGAAGGGTACTCAACTTGAAATTGATGAAAAATATAATTGCTTTTGGTATCACTCACAGAGTACTAAATTGAGAATTGATAGTTCTGTCGAGGGCGTCTTTATTCGCGTGGTTGCTGAGATGACAAGTCAAAATGAAGCACAGAAAATGATAAAATATCCATCAGTTTTAGATAATTATTAATTTTCTAAGGGAGTCCCGCTCGCACTCCTCTCATCCTTTGCGAGCGGGCTTGCGCGCGAACGGGAGGGTGGGTCAAGCGCATTTGTATTCCGCCTCGGGCATTTCCGCTATGAGCGTCCATGACTAAAGGATGAGCTCCGAAGTTGTATAACACACAGAAATCTAGTAGCGAAAGCGACACACCAAACTCTCATATGCAAAACGTAGAGTGGGGATGGCGAGGGCGTATTCCTCGTACTCGAGGAATACATCGCCCGACCCGGGGAGAGGAAACTTCCTCTCCCCAAGAAGCGCGGGGTACTCCCCGCACAGAGGCACCTAGGCGCGAGTAGCCATAGCGGAAATGCCCGAGGCGGATGCCGAGGGTGCATCCCCTTTAGACTTGGACATCACATAGCAAGATAAATGACCGAGACAATTTTATGATATGATGTATTTGTATTTTTGTCCGCCCCGAATTTCGCCAAAAGAAAACGGATGGAGCAAGCGGAGGATTCCTCCCCAGACCCCTCCTCCTCCGCTTGCGAAATCCGAAATCAGCCGAGGTTTTGCGGAAACCATATCCCCAGAAAAATGCTTTCGCAAAACCGAGTCCGTATTGTATTCGTGCTTCCGTCCTTTTCCTTTTGGAAAAGCTCTGTGCTTCGCACAGAGGCGCGCCAGCGCAACGGATGCACGATTAGTCACTTTGCCGTTCGAAAAAAGTTCGAGCAAAGTGTACGATTAGAGCACCAGAAGTAACTTGTTCGGAATTAAGAATATGGGCATAATACCCAAAAATCGTGGCTTTTTTAAGTAATCAAAACACAAAATACCATTACAATGTAATGATATTTTGTGTTTTGATATGCTAGATTTTAACTACTATGGTTAAAAAAAAGACATTGTTTGGGGTGTGGAGGTATTAATACTGCTAAAAGAGGAATACAAGATGGAGTACAAGTATATAAATGTAAAAAATGTACCTTATGCCCCAATTGTTCAGTAAAGCCCCAAGCAGTCTATTAAGACTTCGGCTTACGCATTTTAATGGGCAGGTTGTGGATGATGAAAATGAGGAATGATTATCAATCAGTCGTGTTACACTATCTAAATGTACGATGAAGAACATGCATCGATGATTATAAAAATAGTTCGTTTTGTATATAAATTTTTATTAGAATTTCTTTTTTTCTTTTTTTCTTATATTGTTGGGATCGTTGCTGTGCTTAGTTTTGGCTCTTTTGAAACACTTGGTTTGTCATTGAGTATGATAGGGGGTTTTGTAATAGTTTCTTTTATCAGAAATTATTTATGGAGGACTCTCATACGCACAAAACAGATTCAAAAATTGAAGCTCATTATCGTAGAACTCACTATTTATTTTTTGCTTATGCAGTTGTATTTAGTGTTGGTTATTCCTTTGAGTTCAGTGGTTCCAATAAAAACACTCGCGTCAATTGGTCTTATAAAGATTTTAGATGTGCGAACATGCGACATATATTCTCGTTTAGAAATAACAAAGTCAATCTTTGGGGATTATGTGGATTATAAAAAAATTAAGGTTATTGAAGGAGGATTGAGTCGAAATCTGTGGCTATTGGAGAAGAAAGGGTATATTGACAGTGGATATGCACGAATAGCTACGACTCTCGGGAATACTATCTACATTTATAATAGTTTAGATTGCCCAACAGAGGACACTCTTTTTCATGAAATGACTCATGTGTGGCAGACACAGATAGCAAAAAGTCGACTTTTTGGAATCAAGACAGTTTTTGGGTGGATACGGTATGGGTATATTCAAATCACTAATCCAGACATACTGTATGACTACGGAGGAATATCTGGATTACGACAAGCACGAGCAGATAAAAAAGATTTTTTTAGTTTTGGCATTGAACAACAAGCTATGATTGTGGAGGATTTATATCGAGTAAGGTCGGGATATTCCACTTCTAGTTTTAATACTGTATTTATTGAAGAGTATAGAGATTTACTGACATATTATGTTGAAGAAGGCATCTCTTTTTAGTCCAGCTTTGTTTCCATTTTCATATAAAAACACGGTAACCTATTTATGAGCTATCCACTCTTTCTTGGTAACAGTTTTAATGAGCTAGAACGCAAATTGATTTGTTTTAAATTTTAGTGTAACATTATAATAGTAATAGGTAAGTAGATACTTCAATATAATTGTTAATATTTTATTAATTATATGTCAACCAACCAAAATTTAGCAAACAACATAAAGAAATTGCGAGAAGCCAAGGGGTTTTCGTAAGAGAAATTAGCAAGACTGGCCGATGTCACCAATAATACTCTTATCAAAATGGAATCAGGAGCAAATCAAAACCCGACATTAAACTCTCTCAAAAAAGTGGCGAAAGCCCTTGGCGTGAGCGTTAATGATTTAATAAAATGAGTATTACAAAAAGTATCAAAAACAAGTATAATATAAGTAAGATTATAAACTAACTAAATAAAATGTTATGGAAAATCAAAATTTGAACCAAGCACCAATGCCACCAGCGAAAGTTGATAGAGGATTTGAATTAATTCAAAAGATACTGATGGTATTTATTTTTGTACTTACTGTGTCCATGTTTTCTTACTGGGGGTATCAAGCTGTGATGTATATCTTGGGTATAAGTTTCAACGTTCAAACAGAATTTACTCCCTATGATATGTTTATCGGTATTGTCGCAATGATTGCAAGTGTTTCACTTTTTACGGGAAGTTTTATGTGGTGGCGAAAAAATGTTTCTGCCGAGAAGTTTTTAAAATTGGGAACAATAGGTTTTATTATTAAGGATATTCTGGAAATTCCAAATGCAATAGTTCCGCTTACAAAACTCTCTCAGGTAACTAGTTCGGATCTCACTACCGCAGCAAGTAGTATTGGATATGATTTATTTAAAATTGGATTTTGGGTTCTTGCAATGTTTATTTTTACTTATGCAATAAAAAAATATAAAGAATCAGTCAAACAATAAATTTATGGCAAATCAACAAGCTATTGACTACATTAATGAACAACTCGCAAAAAGGGTATCAAAAGAAGTTATCAATAATAATTTACTTGTACAAGGTTGGGAAAAGAAAGATATTGATGAAGCTTTTTTTGTAATAGAAAGTATGATGAAAAGTGTCAATATAGCCACACAGTCAAATATAATTTCTTCACAAACACCAGTACAAGCATCTCCGCAAGCACAATCACCCACACCAATTATAAATATCGTTCAACCAAACTCTAAAGGTAATAGTTTTTGGAAAATCTTTGGAATAATTCTGGCATGCATAATTATTCTTGCTATTCTTTTTATAACATGGGGTTTTTATTTAATAAAAACTGAACCAGATTTATCCGATAACCAACAACAAAAAACAACTATAAATAATCAAAACGACAATACATCAATGGAAGAGTATTTGGTACTGCAAACAGAAGCTTCAGAATATCGCAAGTTTGCTGACAAAGTAGTAGAAGAATTAGCAAAAGGAAATACAAAGTATTTAAATGATAATCTTAGCCATAATTTATTTGCCACAAATTCTCAAGATGCGGTAGACAGTACATTTTTACAGGCTGCTAAAAAGTTATTTACTAATTTCGATCATATAGGAAACTCTGTCACGATTCAACCTTCAACCGATTCGTATAAAAACTCTGGGTATTCATTTGCAATGACCGCTGTATACAAAGATAATAGCGAAAAAGGTTTTAAAATATATGTTATAAAAGAAGGTGGGAAGTTGGTAGTTGGAAATATTGTGGATTAGTAATTAGGCGGCGAATTTTCCGAAAAATCGAATTCCGAAGCCCGTCCGCATGACAGGTACCCCATTCTTAAGACACACATACACAGCCCACCTCTTACAGGGTGGGCCGCTTTTGCTATTCCTGGTATCATATTCCAGTGAAAGTGATTCACATTGTAATTTGGTACAACTTGAAATATACTCTATTTATGTCATCAGGAATAAAACTCGGGCAAAATTTACGCAAATTTCGTTTAAAAAAGAATATGTCGCAAGTAGACTTTGCGAATGCTTTGAATGTAGATAGAGCTTATATCAGCAACATTGAAAATGGTCGAATGAATCCTACTCTTTCCACTTTGGAAACCTGCCTCCTGCCCGCGCAGGCGGGGCGCAGGCAGGAAATCGCTAATGCGCTAGGGATTTCCAGTAGTGAACTTTTGAAATAAATTATGAAAAAATCACAGTTACAAAAAAATATTGTAATATACCAAGCAAAAAATGGCGCCATAGAATTACGGGGTGATATTTCCCATGAGACTATTTGGGCAACACAAGCTCAAATTGCTGAAGTTTTTGGAGTTAATGTTCGAACTATCAGCGAGCATTTGGTAAATATATTTAAAAGTAATGAATTAAATAAAAATTCAGTTATCCGGAATTTCCGGAATACTGCCTCTGACGGTAAAACTTATAATACACAGTTTTATAACTTAGACGCGATTATTTCTGTTGGGTATAGAGTAAATAGTAAAACAGCCACATTGTTTCGACAATGGGCTACAAAGACTCTTCGTGAACACATCACAAGGGGCTACACTATAAACCGTAAACAAATCACGAAAAATTATGACGCTTTTATGAAGTCGGTTGGTGATATTCAAGCACTTTTGCCCGAGCATATCACTCTTGATCCCAAATCAATTCTTGAACTTATCAAGGAATTTTCTAGCACATGGATATCTCTCGATGCGTATGACAAAGAAACACTAAATCTTGTTGGAAAAACCAAGAAAGTAATCAATCTAAGTGGAGGGGAATTAGTAAATGAAATTCAAGTCCTTCGTACTGAATTGCTGAAAAAGGGTGAGGCAACAGATATTTTTGCTCAAGAAAGAAATAAAGGTTCTGTTGAAGGAATAGTAGGGAATATCATACAATCTTTTGGAGGCAAAGACTTGTATCCTACTATTGAAGAAAAAGCAGCACATTTACTTTATTTTATGGTGAAAGATCATCCATTTATTGATGGCAACAAGCGTTCTGGTGCTTGGGCATTTCTTTGGTTCTTGCAAAAGGCAAAATTGAAATCAATGCGAAGTATAAATCCAAATGCCCTTACTGCGTTGACACTTTTGATAGCTGAAAGTAATCCAAAAAAGAAGGATTTAATGGTAGCGCTAGTAACACAAATGTTGAAATAAATTTATGCCAAGAATCAACGAAGCAAAAGCACGAATAAAGATAAACAAGCTCCTTGAAGAATCGGGGTGGCGTTTTGATGATAACGAAAAAGGCAGAGCCAATATTCAGCTTGAAGCCGGTGTAAAATTTAACGAACTAGATGAAGATTTAGAAAACGCCGTAACGCACGATGGGCGTCGTGGTGCAATTGATTTTCTTCTTCTTGATAAAGACGGACGCGCACTTGTGGTTGTGGAAGCAAAAAAAGAAGCAATAGATCCGCTTTCCGCCAAGGAACAAGCACGAAACTACGCCCGCAACACCAATGCTCGTTTTGTAATTCTTTCAAACGGCAACATTCATTATTTTTGGGATACCAAACACGGAAATCCGGATACTATTTCTCGTTTCCCAACGCAGGATTCAATCACACAATATGAAAAATACACTCCGAATCCTCTTGAACTTGCACAGACAGTCGTTGATGAAAATTATATCGTCTCAACACAAATTTCAACCTTCGCCACAGATCCAGCATTTCAGAATGAGGCAATGCGAGTAGAATATTTGAAAAATAATAAACTCAAACAACTTCGTCCATATCAAGTACAAGCAATCAAAGCGCTTCAAGAGTCAGCGAGAGGTGGGAGTCAAAGGTTTTTGTTTGAAATGGCAACCGGAACTGGCAAAACTCTCATCTCTGCCGCGGTCATTAAACTATTTTTGAAATCTGGTAACGCTCGTCGTGTGCTTTTTCTTGTAGATCGTCTTGAACTTGAAGACCAAGCGCAAAAAGCTTTCGTTCATTATCTTGGCAAGGATTATCGCAGTGTTATATATAAAGAAAACAAAGATTCTTGGGCAAATGCGAGCGTTGTTGTCTCTACCATTCAAACATTTCTTGCAGGTGATCGCTACAAAAAAGAATTTTCGCCAACAGATTTTGAACTTGTTATTTCAGATGAGGCTCATCGTTCTATCGGTGGCAACAGTCGCGCGGTTTTTGAATATTTTGTCGGCTATAAACTCGGACTTACTGCTACACCCAAAAATTATCTGAGAGGTTTTGATGCCGAGGGTGCAGACAGTCAAAGAGAATATGAAAGACGTGTACTTCTCTCAACATACAAAACATTTGGCTGTGAATCGGGGCAACCAACTTTTTCTTATGATCTTGAAAAGGGAGCGGAGGAAGGCTATCTCATTAAACCAACTCTTGTGGATGCGCGAACAAACATTACAACAGAACTCCTCTCAGAAGAAGGTTATGCGGTTCACACGCTAACAGAGAGTGGTGAGACTATCGACGAAACTTTTAATGAACGCCATTACGAGCGCACAATTTTCAATGAGGAAACCAATATTGCTATGTGTAAGGCGCTGATTGATAACGGACTGTTTGATCCGGTAGCAAAGCAACTCGGGGTAGATCTTTTTGGAAAAACAATTGTGTTTGCCGTATCTCAAAAACACGCATCACGAATTACAAATATTTTGAACAAAATCGCTTTTGAAAAATGGCCAAAGCAATACAGCGAATCAAATTTCGCGATGCAAGTTTCTTCGCAAGTTAGAGATGCCCAGCAAATGACCATCAATTTTGCTAACAATCATCTTGGCGGACAAATAAATCATCCCGAAGGTTATGACACCAGCAAAACTCGTGTTGTTGTTACTGTAGGAATGATGACGACAGGCTATGATTGCCAAGATTTGCTAAACATCGCTCTTATGCGACCAGTTTTTAGTCCGACTGACTTTGTGCAGATCAAAGGACGAGGAACCAGAAAATGGCAATTTGAATATAATGATTATGAAAACGACCCCGTTATTGAATCAAAAGAAAAATTTAAGTTTTTTGATTTCTTTGCTACCTGCGAATATTTTGAGAAAGATTTTGATTATGACGAAAAAATCACACTTCCGCCAATTCATGCAACACCACCACCCGGCCCCGGAGGTGATGGCCCTGGCACAGATGGCCCCGGTGGCGATGGGCCAGTTGGACCAAGAGGCCCGATTGACCTTGCAACCTCTGACGAGCTTGCAACGATTTCCGAAACTCCAAGTGGCGTGATTATGCGCATTGACCGTGAGGGTTTCAAGCGCGCCGTGGAGGAAGATGTGCTTGGCAACGAAACACTCAAGAATATGTGGGAAAATGGCGACACCGAAGAAGCTGAAGATTTTGCCAAGAAAGAGATATTTGATAGACCAAAGTACTTCCTCAATCTCGATAAAATTCGCAAAATCTTCAATGTAGATCGTCGCATCACCGTCAAAGAATTTCTACAAGTTGCTTTTGGCGATAAAGAAACCTTTGAAATGAAAGATGATCTTTTGGAATCAGAATGGCAAAAATTTATGGAGGTAAATCCAGTTGACCAAGCGCATTACGCACCTGTCAAAAATTTCTTCAAAGCATATACTACTGACAAAGAAATTCGAGAAATTGTGGATGCGCCAAATGAAGATCAATTTGGCAGATTAAACACAACACCATCATTCACCTTTGAAGAATTTAATGCGTGCAACGGCTTTAGGAAAACTGTTCCGCAATATGTTCGTGATTATGCCTACCATTTAACGAATTTATAAATTATGAAAAACGACACATCACTTGCCATCTTTGAAGCTCACAAAATCCGCCGTTTTTATGATGAAAAAAAGGAAACCTGGTATTTTTCAGTGATTGATATTATTGCTGCTTTGACGGAGCAATCGGATTATAATCGTGCAAAAACATACTGGACTACCTTGAAAAACCGGCTTAAAAATGAAGGGAGTGAAGTGGTCACAAAATGTGACCGGTTGAAAATGATAGCTCAAGATGGGAAAATGAGAGAAACCGATGTCGCCGATGTAGAAACTATCCTGCGTCTTATTCAGTCTGTACCGAGCAAAAAAGCCGAACCTATAAAATTATGGCTAGCGAAAGTTGGATATGAACGAATGCAAGAGATGACCGATCCTGAAATAGCGCTCAATCGTTCTCGTGAATATTGGCAAAAGCAAGGCAGAAGTAAAAAATGGATAGAGCAACGAATGACGGGGCAGGAAACCAGAAATAAATTAACTGACTATTGGTCAGAAAGTGGTGTCAAAAAAGGTGACGAATTCGCTATTCTTACGAATATTATTCATCAAGAATGGAGCGACTTCTCGGTAAAAGCGCATAAAAATCTCAAGGGACTTAAAACGCAAAATCTTCGCGATCATATGAGCGAAGAAGAGCTAATTTTTACTGCACTCGCGGAACTCTCAACCAGAAGAATTGCTGAAACTGACAACTCGCAAGGATTGGAAGAAAACAAGATTCCGGCGGTGCAGGGCGGGCGAATTGCCAAAGATGCACGAAAAGCACTCGAAGAAAAAACGGGCAAGTCGGTTATAACTGGAGAAAATTACCTGCCAAAGAAAAAACCAATAAAGAAATTGAAATAATATGAACACCGACACAAAAAGACATATAGATTCCGCCCGCCAAGTCCTCGTTGGCGTTGTTCCAAATCCATCAACGCAGATTGACCAAATTACCAACGCCCTCATCTATAAGTTTATGGATGACATGGATCAGTCTGTGATAAAAATTGGAGGCAAGCCGACATTTTTCACTGGTGATCTTGAAAAATATGCATGGGTACGCATTATGGATTCGCGCATCGGCAGTCAAGAGCGAATGAATCTCTATTCCGATGCACTCTTTAAATTCTCGGAGGCCAAGCAATTACCAGATCTATTTCGAGATATTTTTAAGCTGGCAGTTTTGCCATATCGTTCCCCGGAAGTGCTTGATATGTTCTTGAAAGAAATAAATTATTTCAGTTATTCACACTCAGAAGATTTGGGAGACGCTTTTGAATATTTGCTTTCAGTGATGAGTAGTCAGGGCGATGCTGGAATGTTTCGCACCCCGCGTCATATCATTGAGTTTATCGTGGATGTGGTGAATCCGACCAAAGACGACAAGGTGCTCGACCCGGCTTGTGGGACGGCTGGATTTTTGATAAGCGCCTACAAGCACATTTTGAAACAACACGATGGCAAGGATGACCCAAAGAAAATAGAGAAACCGCTCACGCCGGAACAGAAAAAGAAATTGACCAGCAATTTTATCGGGTATGATATTTCCCCGGAGATGGTCCGACTCTCTAAAGTCAATATGTATCTACACAATTTCAAAGATCCGCAAATCATTGCTTACAATACTCTCGCCGATGAAGAACGCTGGAATGATAAATTTGATGTCATTCTCGCCAATCCGCCGTTTATGTCTCCAAAAGGGGCGGGAAAACCGCATAGTAAATTTACTATTCAAGCAAGCAAGAGTGAAGTGCTGTTTGTGGATTACATTATGAACCACCTGCGACCAAGAGGGCGCGCGGGTATTATTGTTCCCGACGGTATTGTTTCTAATTCAGCCAGTGCAAATAATCAACTCCGCAAAAACCTTGTTAATGATGGACTCTTTGCTGTTGTCTCTCTACCAAATGGTGTGTTCAATCCTTATTCAGGTGTAAAAACAAGTATTTTATTGTTCGATAATGAAATTGCAAAACTAAGAAATGAAATACTTTTTGTAAAAATTGAGAGTGATGGATTTGATCTTGGTGCGCAAAGAAGACAACTCGTTAATAGTGACCTACCTCAAGCATTAGAAATTTTGAATAAATGGAAAGAAGGAAAAAAAGTAGAACACAAACTTGCCATGTTTGTTGAAAAAGCTAAAATTTCTGAAAATGAAAACTTTTTTCTTTCTATTGATCGGTATCGCAGGACTACAGATTATAGCAATACAAAATGGCCAATGATAACATTGGGGGACATATTAGATTATGAACAACCTACAAATTATATCGTGAACTCTGTCGATTATAAGGATGAATATCCAACTCCAGTTTTGACAGCGGGTAAATCTTTTATATTAGGTCATACAAATGAAAAAGAAGGAATTTTCCATGATGGTTTGCCTGTAATAATTTTTGATGATTTTACGACGGCAACAAAGTATGTGGATTTTCCATTCAAGGTTAAATCTTCAGCAATGAAGATATTGCGAGCTAAAAAAGACTTGGCGAATGTTCGTTATGTATTTCTAGCAATTCAAAATATTCAATTTAAATTTACCGAACATAAACGTTTCTGGATTTCTGAATATTCAAAAATCAAAATCCCTCTCCCGCCTCTCGAAATCCAAGAGCAAATCGTGGCGGAGCTGGACGGCTACGCAGGCATCATCGCCGGCGCCAAACAAATCGCCCAAAACTGGAAACCCAAAATCGACATTGACCCAGAGTGGGAGAAGGTGAAGTTGGGGGAGGTGTGTGAAACGACATCGGGCGGTACTCCGCTAAAATCAAAATCTGAATATTACGAAGGTGGAACTATTCCGTGGTTAAGAAGTGGTGAAGTTGCCCAAGGATTTGTGAGAGAATCCGAACTCTTTATTACGGAAAAGGGATTAAAAAATTCATCGGCAAAATTATTACCTGTGAATACGGTGCTTGTTGCTATGTACGGCGCAACAGCCGGGCAAGTTGGCATTCTCAAATTTGAAAGCACTACAAATCAGGCTATTTGTGGAATTTTGCCGAATGATAAATTTATCCCTGAATTTTTATTTCAAGCACTGAAAGATCAAAAGGAAATTATGATTAGTTTCGCTGGTGGTGGAGCGCAACCCAACATCTCGCAGGGAGTTATCAGAAATCTTGAAATCCCTCTCCCGCCTCTCGCCATCCAAAAACAAATCGTGGAAAAAATTGAAGCCGAGCGCGTCCTCGTCGAATCCTCCAAAAAACTGATTGAAATCTACAACCAAAAAACCAAAGAAACTATTGCTAAACTTTGGGAAAAATAGATATGATTGCAAGACACAGGTGAGAGTTCGGTTTTGTCGACTGAGGAAGCTCAAGATTTAGTATTGATGTAATAGCGGGAGGATGGGTCCCGCCTTCGTCAAGACTACGGACGGGCAGGCAAGCGCATTTGCATTTGAGTTTCGGACATTTCTACTATGGCGTCCATCAATCAATAAAACCATAGGCTGATATGATTATCGATGGTAAATAATTTTTTCACAGACAACTCATTAAAAATCAATCAAATATCTGAACTTGGTTTTTTTAATTTATTTTAATAATTTCTAATTAACTTAGAATATTCTGGAATATCTCCTACCTCTTGAGATTTAGTGGTTACGAAATATTTTTCTCGGGCTTGTTCTATGCTCAAGTCCGTATCCAACAAGCCATGCTTTAATGCTAGCTGGTCTGCCGAAGCGGTTAGCCATAACTGCCAGGAGAAATTGGAAATGCGACCGGGGCTTAATTTATTTATGTGTTGAACAATACTAGAAGTGCAGTTTGCCCAAAAAGTGTTGTACCAAGATGGTTTTATGGTCAACTCATTCATTTTATTAAGCATATCTACAAAAAGGGCTTTAGCATTTTCTGGCTTACTAAACTTTACAGGGTAAATATATACATTGTCTTTTCTTAAATTTGCCCTAAGCAATATCACATCGCGTTCGTCTGCCGCAATATAAACCAGAGGGTAGGTGCGAATCATACCTTTGTAAATGCTAAATTGTTGGTCTTTGATTTTACGAGCTTCAATTGTAATAGCTAAAAAATCCCCATTATTAAATTCAAACGAAACAAAAGTATGTGCTGCAATTTTATTTTCGTTAAAAGGCTCGGTAATATACCAAACTTTTTTTATTTCATTTAGATTGTAAATTTTAGTGTAATACCCTGGTTGCATATCTGCCTCTGTTGGGCCGTACCTAAAATTTCTTACGTTTTTAACAGTAACAGTGTCCCCATTAAACTCAGCGGTAGAAATAAGGTTCAACTGCTCCTGCCAATCCCCACTAGTAGTCGGTTTTTTAAACCCCTGCCAAACTAAAAACACTAGAATTACAACTAAAAAAACTAACACAATCTTCTTTAAATATTTAAATATTCTCATGTATAAAATATAATTATCTACTAACAGTATACCATGAATGTGAGACAGATACCTATTGAATTATAGTATGTTACAATGTTCTTAAAGTAAGGTCGCTTAATAAATTATTTATTTAATTTTCGGGATTTTTTGGTTTTTTAGTAGTAATTATAAAAAAAAGTAAGAATTTTGAAAAAATATTATGCAAATAGCACGGCAAACTCCCTTGTCCACCGAATCCTTAGTGAAGGCAGGATGGCACACAAAAACAATCCCCGAAATTTTTGACGCACTCCACGTTTCGTTTGATGTTTTAATAAAATAAAAAATATGCTTCAAAAATTCACCAACAAAATACCCAATTATTCTCGCTGGCGATTAGCATTGAAAGTTGTCCCTTTCGTTGTTATTATCATTTTGATAAAATTTGTCATTCATTATTTTGGTTATGAATTTTTAACCTTAAATTCGCTTTTCACTGCCATTATTTCTGCTAATATATTTCTCATCGGTTTTTTAATTTCCGGCACATTAGTTGATTACAAAGAAAGCGAA